>DRHE01000001.1 GCA_011049745.1 Spirochaetales bacterium
TCTTCTCCTTCATTGATCAGCCGGGTAAGCTTTTCACACAGCCTTCTGCTGTTGGTAAAGAGAAGCGTGGAATGATTTTCATTGATAATTTCTTTAAACTTTTTTACCAGGGCGGGCCACCAGGACTTATCCTCCAAAGCTTGCCGGGCTGATCAATGAAGGAGAAGAGAGGGAGCTGGCCTACTCTCATCACGGCTCCCTTTCAAAGGAAATCAGGAAGGTGGTTGAGCAGCGTCTGAAAAGGGGTGAGCTGGCAGCAATTGTAGCCACCAGTTCCCTGGAGCTTGGTATTGATATCGGCGCCCTGGACCAGGTGATTCTGGTGCAGACCCCGTTCTCTATATCTTCCGGTGTTCAGAGAATCGGCAGGGCAGGTCATTCCGTGGGCGAGGTCAGCAGGGGTTCCCTCTATCCCACTCACGGAAGAGATTTTCTGGAAGCGGCTATTATGGCGCGCTCTATTGTAGAGCAGGATATTGAAGAGGCTAAACCGGTGACAGCGCCTCTGGATGTGCTGGCTCAGGTAATTATCTCCATGACCGGTGTGGAGGAGTGGGATGTTGATGAGCTTTATAATTTCTTAAAGTGCTGTTATGCCTATCAGAAACTGCCGCGGAAACATTTTGACCTGGTAATTGAAATGCTTGCCGGCAGATATTCGGAGAGCCGTATCCGTGAGTTAAAAGCAAGGGTCTATCTGGACCGTCTTGATAACCGTATCCAGGCAAAGAGCGGCGCTCTATCCTTGATCTACCACTCCGGCGGCACTATTCCGGACAGGGGATATTTTAACCTGCGCTTGCAGGGATCAAAAGCTAAAATCGGGGAGCTGGATGAGGAGTTTGTCTGGGAAAGGCGCACGGGAGATTCCTTTACCCTGGCGGCCCAGAGCTGGAAGATAACCAATATAACCCATCAGGATGTGGAGGTGGTTCCGGGCAGGGGGCAGGTTAATTATCTTCCCTTCTGGAAGGCGGAGAAGGAAAACCGGGATTTTCATTTTTCCGAGAAGATAACTCTGTTTTTAGAAGAGTGGAACAGCAGGCTGGATAGCCCTGAATTTGACCTGGCATTAAAAGAGATCTATTTAATGGATAGAGCTGCAATATCTGAACTGAAAAGTTTCCTGCTGCGGCAGAGGGAGAAAACCGGAACGGATCTTCCCCACCGCCATCACCTGTTAATTGAATATGGTGATATTGCCCTGGAAAACTCAGGTAATCGCCGGGTGATCGCTCACACCCAATGGGGAGGGCGGGTAAATCATCCCCTGGCTTTGGCTCTCTCAGGGGCATGGGAAGAAAAGTTTTCCTGCCATTTAGAGGTTGTCGCAGGCAATGACAGTATTATGTTTCTTTTACCCGCTGATTTCGATATCCTGCAGCTCTTTGATCTGGTAAAACCGGATAACCTGGAAAGACTGCTCAGAAAAAAGTTGGAATCCAGCGGTTTTTTCGGCGCCCATTTTCGGCAGAATGCCGGCAGAGCCCTGCTCCTGCCGCGTTCAGGTTTTCAGAAGCGCATGCCCCTGTGGCACACGCGTCTCCGTTCCAAAAAACTCTTTGAATCAGTGTTGGGCTATGAGAATTTTCCTATTCTGCTGGAAACATGGCGTACCTGCCTGCAGGATGAGTTCGACCTGGAGAATTTGAAACAATTGCTGCAGGAACTGCAGAGCGGAAAGATCAAATGTACAGTGGTTAAAGCCAGTGTCTTTTCCCCTTTTGCAGCCAACCTGGTTTGGCAGCAGCAGGACAAACATATATACGAGGGTGACAGCGCTTTTACCGGTAGTATTTCACGGCTGAGCGATGATCTGCTGAAAGAGGTAGCTCTGTCAGCTCACCTGCGGCCGCACCTCGATCCCCGGCTGGTGAAGGAGTTTAAGCAGAAATTGCAGCGAACAGCTCCGGGCTACTCACCTCCCACGCCAATTGAGCTTCTCGATTGGGTAAAAGAGCGTTTACTGATCCCGGAATCGGAGTGGCAGGAGCTGCTGGAGGCTGTTGAAAGGGATCATCAGCTCGACCCGAAAGAAATGCTGGAAACTATTTCCAGTAAACTGCTGAAGATTACACTACCCGGAGCCTCGGTGAGCTCTATTACTGCTGTTGAGCTGTTGCCCAGGGTGCTCTCCGCCTTGCAATTGAATAGTAAAGAGGCAGTTCTTGAGCCATTGCTGCCGGCAACAGCAACTGATCTGAATAGTTTTATTTCGCAGTTGAAAATCAGCTGGTATAATGATGAAGAGGCAAAGGAGCAGCTGCGAAGCCTTACAGCGGAATGGCTGCGTTTCTATGGTCCGCTGCAGGCAACTTATGTTGGTGAAGTATTCGGCTTCGGAGCACCAGTTCTTCAGGATATTACCAATATCCTGGCTGAAAGCAGCATCATTGTAATCGATCGTTTTACCTTAAAAAGCCGGACTTTGGAGCTCTGCGACGTAGAGAATCTGGAAACATTACTCCGGTTAACCCGTGTAAAAGCCAGGCCTGATTTCGAAGCTGTAGAATTCAAAGATCTACCCCTATTCCTGGCCATGATTAACGGGCTCACCTGTAAGGGGGAGAGCCGCTACACTTTAGAGAATATATTGGAGCTGCTTTTCGGCTATCCTGCTCCGGCCCAGCTCTGGGAAAGAGATATTTTTACTGCCAGGCTTAAAACCTACTACAGTTCGCATCTTGACAACTTGCTGCAGCAGAGTGAGCTGCAGTGGTTCGGCTGCGGCCGGCAGCGGATCGGCTTCTGCTTTGCTTCAGACATGGATCTTTTTAATGATAATGGAGCTGATAATGAGCAGTGGATCGATGTAGAATCTCTCTTTGCTCACCGGCGGGGGGGTTTTAGTTTTTGGGATATTCTTGATTCCAGTGGTCAAAGCTCAGAGCAGCTAACTGCAGTTCTCTGGGAAAAAGTCTGGCAGGGAAAGATCAGCAATGATTCTTTTGCCGTTCTGCGCAGGGGCCTGGAAAATAAATTTAAAATAGAAAATGCACCCGGCAACAAGGGGCGCATTAGGGGCAGGACAGGCGGCCGGTATAGTTTCAACCGCTGGAAAGCTTCACGGCCATTTTCAGGGAACTGGTACTCTTCAAGGCCTGAAGAATATCCTCTCGATGCACTGGAAAGAGAAGAGGTTATCAAGGAGAGGGTGCGTCAGCTCTTCAGGCGCTACGGTATTATTTTCAAGCAGATACTGGAAAATGAGCTGCCCTTTTTAAGGTGGTCAAAGGTCTTTCGCGCTCTGCGTATTATGGAGTTATCCGGAGAGATTCTGAGCGGCCATTTTTTCAAAGGGCTGCCCGGACTCCAGTTTATGACCCATCCGGCTTTTAACCGCTTAAAAGATGATCTTCCCCGGGATGCCATATACTGGCTGAGTGCAGTTGATCCGGCTTCAACCTGCGGGTTAAAGCTTGACAACCTGCCCGGTAACCTGCCTTCAAGGCTGCCGTCAACTCATCTTGTCTATCACGGTAATAACCTGGTAGTGGTCTCCAGACGCGGGGGAAGGATCTTGAGGATCTTTGTCTCTCCGGAAAGTCCTCATCTTACTGAATATCTTCAATTTTTCAAAACACTTATTACCAGAGATTATAAACCGCAAAAATATATCCGGGTTGAGAGTATTAATGATCTGGAGGTAAATTTTTCTCCATATAGTGATGAACTCTGCCGCTTCGGCTTTGTCAAGGATTACAAAACCCTCACCCTCTATAGTTAGAGTAAAGAAGATTGCGGCCGGCTCTTTTCAGGCTGCTCTGTTATTCCGCTTTTTTGGCTTCGCTTATTTGCGGGTCGGCCAGGGTGCCGGAGAGCTCGAGCACGATAGTACCGTCCGGAGCTTGGGGAGCAAAAATCTCTCTTATATCTTGTGCAATGCCGGTTATGGTAATCCTACCCTTTTTGATCTCTGATTCCGGGAGGTTCTGCTCATTCAAATCGATTTCCACTTCCAGTTGAAAATTTACCAGGGGTGAAGAGAGTTTGGTTTGGGTAATGGTGAGTTTTTTCTGTTTAAGTGCGATGTTGAGAGAAAGATCATCTATAACAATAAGCCTGTTCTGCCAATCTGCGGGAATGGGAAGTTGTGCAAGCAGATCAGGCAGGAGCATGGCCGCGGAATCATGTTTTAAGGTATTAAAGGCCAGCTTTAGCTGCTGGTTGCTCTTTAATAAACGGCTGAAATTGCCGCTGCTGATTTCAGAGACCAACTGTCGGTCGAGATTACCCTTGAAACTGAAGGAGCCGCGAGCCAATGACAGGGCGTGGGCCGATTGCGGGGTCTTTAAGTTTACTTCTTTTAAAGTGAGCCGCAGGGCATGGAGTTTCTCCAGTTTCCTTTTAAAGAGCAGGGGCAGCAGGTCAAGATGAGAGACTCCTACGGAGATATTTTTATAATAGAGACGGGTGCCCGGCATATCAACTGTATAGAATTCCACATCTGAGAAGGTTACACTGGCCATTAGCGGATTCACTGTGAATCCTGAGTAAGATAACTCGAAGGGAAGATAATCCCTGGACAGCTCGGTTTCAATTCTTGTCTGCAATTCACGTCCAACTATGCCGCTTAAATACCAGTTTGCCACCAGAATAGAGGCGGTAAGCAGGATCAGCACCAGAAGTGTTATTATCAGCCCCGTTTTTGACCCTTTGCCCGCCCTTTTTAAGCTTCCTCCGGTACCGACTTCATAATTCTCTTTAAGGCAGAGGGTAATAACCTCTTTCTGCCATTCCAGTTCATTTTTCCGACTTTTTATAGTGATTATCTCGTTCTCTATCTCTTTCTTTTTCTGCTGATAACCGCGGATTTCATTAAGCTTCTGTTTAATAAAGTTGTCTACGGATGCAATGTGTGATTGTCGGTTATGGATTTTTTGATCGACCTGCTCAATAGCATTGTGAATATTGCGAAAATCATCTTTACCCTTCTTAATCAGCAGCGAGCCTCTTTGGTGCAGTTTGAGAATATCTTTTTCAATAATATTTTTTTTCCGGTTATAATCCTGCGTGCCTGAAGATTTCTTTTCTTTTTTGAGCCGGGAGAGTTCAATCTTTTTGTCAATCAGCTCTTTTTTTATCTTGGGCAGATGTACAATATCTTTGGAGAACATCTATTCCTCCTTAGCGTGAAGCTGCTATTATATTTAAAATCGGTGTTAACTATCATTATTATTAGCGGCAGATGGCTCTTCACTCATGGCCCTGCTCCAATTCCTCTATTCTCCGGCGAAGCAAATTAAGCTCTTCAACAATCCTGCGGCGCTGACGGGCCTGAATCAGGGCGCGAATGAAGGCAATAGGCAGGTAGGAAAGCAGGGCAATGAGAATTTTGTTCAGCATGGAAATCAGGTCCCGGTCATGGGCTTCCGGGTCGAGGCCCAACCAGGCAAAGCGGAAAAAATCCAGCCGTTGTCCCTGTGCAGCCAGGTTGGTTAAAGGAATAAGCAGGGGTGGGAAATATTTAATTACATGTAGAGCTGTTACCAATAGTATAGCGAAGATATTATAGAAAATCAAAATGCGGATATAATTCTTTCTAAAGTTAATGCGCCTGACCCTGCCGATGATCAGTAGTGCAGCCCAGCAGAGCAGGGTAAGAGAGTCGATAATAATCAACCCGATAAGATCCAGCCTGATAAAGAGCGCTTTTTCCCAGCCGGCAAGAACGATCAGTAAAAAGTAGCTGCTGGGAGCGATTATAAGAAAAAAACGCCAGCCCGAATCTTCAGCTAAACCGGCTTTATGGTGCCAGTTAAGATATATCTGTACAGACCAGATCACAGCCAGCAGCGCCGTTGCCAGATAGATAATAGTATCCATGCCTTAGTTTAAAGCAATTGACAAGATGGTGAAAGGCGTGTAAAGTTTTTCCGGCCTGATCTTTAAGGGGGCGATTAACTCAGTGGGAGAGTGCTACCTTCACACGGTAGAAGTCACTGGTTCAAATCCAGTATCGCCCATATAATTATTGTAATAGTAAGTAATTAAAAATAGACTATTTTTTAGTATTGCAAGTGTAAGCAAAAGTTTAAGCAGTTTTTTGCTTCCCTTAAGACCCTGTTTTGTCAGTTTGGATGAAAATTTCCATTGTAAATCAGACCCTTTATAGTTTTTTTCCTATTGCAGGGTGATTGCTCTAATTTTCTAGATTTCCCGTTCATCCTGTGATATGAGTCTTACTGTTAATCAATCGCGAAACATCCCTGTCCCGCGTAATCCGCTATCGCAGACCTTTCTCCGTTCGATTGATTATCATACTGACTGCCTTTTTGGCAATTGGTCCCGTTGCCACCTGTTTGGCGATTAGAAGTCTGTCGTTTATGGTCCAGTGGTTTTTACATTTTTCCCCATCGAACTCATAAGTGCAGACGGCCGGTACCTTGAAAGCAATTCCTTCAAAAGAACCGGTCAGTATGTGTTGGTACAAGGCTTTGTTCCCCTGTACTAGAATTCCCACCCCATCGTCGGTAAACTTCATGTTCGAAACAGCCTGGATCAGCCAGGTTGCATATTTTTTTATCTCGTCTTTACCTTTAAATGTACCCGGGGCAGTATACCATGTGGCATCCTCCGTGAAAAAAGAAAGCGCTCCATCCAAATCTCCTTTCTCGAGAGCGCCTACGAAATTCCGGATAATACTTTCAGTCCTTCCGGCCATTGTTTCCGCCTTTCTGTCTATGCAATTTTAAGATATGAATGTATTATAGCCGATGGGAGAAAAAAGGTAAAGGATTTTTATTTTTCACTTCATATTCCGAACCAGATCGGTGTTTCCTTTCAAATGGATGCCCTACAGCGCTCAGATAAATTGACCCACTTATGCTTAGATAAACTGAGCCGTTGGCCAACAGCACAACCAACAAGTTGATACTTTTTTCTTTTCCAAGTAGTGACTGACTTGAGAAGAATGATATTTGTTTGCAACTGACCTTGAAAGTAAGACAGTCAACGAAGTACTGCATTTGGTTGAAGGACTTTGTTAATTTAAAGGCTTAATGGCTCAAAATCGGATTAAGTAAACTCAAAGATGCGATTTCTAAAATAATCTCGACAGTTTTCTACAACTTCTGTAATTAATTCCTGTCCAAATGGTTAACCTTCCATCACTTGCAGTCTAAAATATCATAGGTGACGCCTGTTCATGATCTTAGGTGGTGGCTTTAGGATCCCCCTTTATCCTGAATCTCAAAATGAAAGCCGTTAATGTTACCAATAGAGCAAGTATGGCCAGGTAAATAAAGCTTTTTTCGTAGGAACCGGTACTATGTCTAACTAAGCCGGCTGTAGTAGGACCAAAAAACATACCCAGGCTGGAAA
>DRHE01000002.1 GCA_011049745.1 Spirochaetales bacterium
AGAAGGAGCAAGATACCCGTTCAGTAGAGATCGAGATTACCTATCCGGATATTTTTGTTATGGGTTTCGATCTCGGTAATGAACTTCCGGAATTAACTGGTGATGTAAAAGCAACAGCTGAAATTGAGGCAAAAGTAAAAAAGGCTCTTGAAAAGCTGTTTCCTGATGGACCTGTAACATATATGGATAAAAGGCAATACAAAATAGTTAAAGAGAATAATGGCTTTAAATTAATAACAGGTATAAGTAATGATATTTCTGAATACAAGGTACAGATGCTTGGGGGAGAAGCATTCACCGCGAAAATGGCAGGTGAGCTTGAAAAAGCCGTGCGGTTATACAAAGAGGCTCTTTCATTTGTTCCTGAAGATAATAATATTAAAGGTTCACTGAAATCATGCGAACAGGAGCTAGAAAAAAGGAATATGGAATTGAATCAACCGATTGATCCATATATCACTCAACACTTGAAGATAAGAAATCCTGAGCTGGATCTTTCTAGTTTCGGGCTGCAGATAAAATTTCAAATTGAGAATACCGGCGATAAGACTGTAAGAGAAATTGAATTAAGAATAGTATATTACAGTGATACAGATCAGGTAATCAAGGTATATTCCTTTTCTCCAATGGCAATCTCATCCTGGGACATGCTTCAAGCACGCGCAGAGATGGATATTGAAGACAGTGTCATGTTTTATCCGACTTCAGGCAACTGGAAAAATAGAAAATTCAGGTTGGATATCACCGGCTTTGAGGAAGATTGAAATATTTATATTAGATCACTGTGTCGCCGGGGCGCTGTGCACATCATTTATCTGGTGTCAGGCAGATATAAATTATAACCAGAAAGAGACCTTTATCATTGGGCCTTCAAAAAGAACACCGGGCAAAATAAAGGATAATCCACCATTCAGGGATCTGATATAGAAATCCTCTTCGCCTGAAAAGATATACTGATAAAGACCATTGAAGTTAATCGCTGCCAGGTGTCCGCTGAATTTACTGGAAACTCCCCAGGTGGATTGTTGAAGATAGGAAGTGTCAACTGAAAGTTGAAGATTAGCTATTTTATGTTCATCCGGATACTCTAAACTCGACACATTGAAATTAAAATCATCATTTGGAGAATAGGGATACTCCGCAAACCTTGCCGTAAATGAGTACATCAGTAATATTTTAAATATCTCAAATAGTAAATTGGCTAAAAAACAATCTTCTTCACCATCTTCATCCTTCTGTATACCGGCAGCCTCATCTTCCTGGCTTTGTTCTTCTTCTGCTTTTGCTTCTTCTTCCTTAATCCTTTCTTTCATATCCTTAATTCTATCCTCTCCGGATGAAGAGCTTTCTTCAGTATATAGGAAGGATGTTGCTAAAAGCCCGATTAAGAATCCTATTAAAATTTTCTTAAGCATTTTTCAATCCCCGTACAAAGCTGTCCCCTTCAGGTGTGTCTCCGGTCAATACATGGAAATTCTATTGGAATGTTCCATAATTGTCAAATTTTTAAGCATCTTTCTGAAATCCTAAAAAGCAGTTTAGACTTTAACAATTCTTGCGGGTTTAGCAATCCTAATAAAATATATTTTTCCATGATGTCTTTACATTCGGAATTCATGAAAAATAGAAGTAGAGTGTCTAATTTTCCAGTTATTTACAGTGTTTACAGTTTGTTTTTTGGAGGAGCTTATTAACTCTAGACTTATTTTATTGATGCTTGGTAACATTCAGCGTGATCTTGTCAAGTGGATCCATCTGAATGTGAAAGATGCTGATCTTACACTGCGAATATTGGCCCGACATCATGGAAGAGTATTAAACACCTCAAAACTGGGTCGATTAATGGGTATCTCTTACCATACGGTTAACCGTCGGATAGAAGCTTTAGTGAATGCTGATCTATTGCGGCTGCTGTTCCCTATGCGCGTGAAACCGGGCAGACGATTACTAAAATCGCCGAAAATATATGTCCGCAATACCGCTATTCTGCTTCAACTGCTGGGAATACAAAGTGCAATTGAACTGCAGGAATCAACGCTCAGGGAACAAATATTTAAAGGATTTATGATTGAACAGATTGTCAGCAGGGAACAGGCTAAGAACAGTGGAAGCCTGTTCTGTTATTATGGCGGTTTTGGGGGGCCTCATATCTGTCTAATAATCGATAGATTGCGGAGCAGAACCGGGATTATCTTCAAGTTTAAAAATATGCTCGAGCCAGGCGATTGGACTTGCCTTAAATCCGCCCTCAAAGAGGAGCTGGTCAAAAGAGGATTCATTGTGTATCCCGGCAACAGAGCCTTTTTTGCAGCGAGAGATCTCATAGCTGTACCTGCTCTGGGCTTTCTTGATCAGTATAACCTCTTGACCAATGACAAGCTGTCGATCCAGGACATTCGAGAAATACTCAGACCATATAACTCTGATAAACACAACGTTGTGTATATCTAAGGTTCATCATCCTCACTAAATAACTGGTCCAGCTGAGCCGGCAGGTATATTTCGCCTGTTTTTCTGTTGACTTTTTTATTATCATACCTGATCATTGCTCATGAGCCAGATAATTACCATTACTGTTGCCGGACAGAATTTCTCTGCCCGGTTGAATGATTCAGCGGCAGCGCGAAAGCTGATCGAGGCATTGCCTTTAACTGTAACCATGTCGCGCTGGGGTAATGAATACTACGGCGACTGCACCCTGAATATTGAAGATATAGAGTCAGCGAGAGAGATTATGGAGGTGGGTGAAATAGCCTACTGGCCGCCTGGATCGGCGCTCTGCTTCTTCTTCGGCGCCACCCCGGCAAGTGCCGATGAAAGACCGCGAGCGGCCTCACCGGTTGTGCCCCTGGGTATGATTACAAGTGATACTGAGCCGCTTAAAGCCTTTGGCTCTACTATCCGGGCTGAAATAAAAATATAGATTTTGCCCGAAGAGCCCGGGTTAGGGCTGATCAGCCGCCGGGCGCCGGAGATATTGTTCCAAGATCAATAAAATTACACACTCTTTTACAAGCAATCCACAACTAAAGCATTGATGCTGCAATTGGGAGTATTGGCTACTGAGTACGAATTTTGATGAAAAAACTGACAGAATATATGAGATTGATGCAACCGGAATGGCTTTGAAGGCATCATAAATAAGTATCTTTTTGGCTATGGAAGGAGGATATAAAAAAAAGGAAAAGCATAAAAAAGCTTGACTTTATGGTATGCTATAGATGTTCGAATGTAACTGGTTTAAGTGATCTGTTAAGGAGGAAATGGATGAATAAAACGACATTAAAGATTCTGTCAGCTATTACGGTAATCTCCCTTTTTTCACTGGGTTGCCCGCAGGTATTTGCGACCGGAGATGAAAAGCTTATCAATGAGTTGCTGGAGAAATCCGGAGCTACACAGCAAATAAGCATGCTTCCGGATGTAATTAAAGTCATGGTTCCTATTCAGATGGCTATGTATGGAGCCGGGGAAGGCATAAGTGCTGCTGCCGGCGAAAAGATATCCACGGAATTTTTTGTCGGAGAGGATATTCTGGATAATGTGTCTGGAGAACTGGCAAAAGACTTTAACCGTAAGTACGCGGAGAAGTATATGATATGGCTTGATACGGCTCTTGGGAAGAAAATCACCGAACTTGTGAGGTGAATGCATCGAGCCCTGAAGCGGCCCTGGCTGTCCTGGCATACTCGGTTAAACTTCAGCAGCAGCCCCCGAGTGCTGAAAGGATAGCCCTTGTAGAGAGGCTTATCGAAGTGCTGGATGCGGCAGAGCATGCCGGTAAAAGGTCAGGAATGATAATGATCAAGGTATCCAGGGGGATAAACTCAAGCCTGCCCAAAGACCGCAGGACCCCGGACGATGTTCTGGAAAAAGTAGGCGATATATATAAAAAGGTCTCTGTAAGCC
>DRHE01000003.1 GCA_011049745.1 Spirochaetales bacterium
CTATTAAAAGTGTATTTTTCCGTAACTGGTGCAATAATCCAGCTCGATTCCGGCTTAATATCATCTTGCGCAATATAGAATCCTTTATTTAATACAGGTGAACTTGAGGCTTTACACTCAACTGCTATTATCCTTCTGCCGCGCTGCAAGACAAGATCGATCTCATTTCCCGAAGAAGTACGATAAAAATAGCACTTCCATCTTCTTAAAGGCGCAACAATATTTTCAATAGCAAAGGACTCCCAGGATGCGCCGTATATTGGATGGCCAATCAACTCATTCATATTATCAACTTCAAGCAAGGAGTGCAAAATACCTGTGTCCCTTATATAAAGCTTGGGAGATTTAATAAGCCGTTTCTTCACATTTACCAGATAGGGCGGCAATAGGCGGATCATAAAAGTCTGGGATAAAAGATCAATATAGCTTTTTACAGTATGCCCGGATATACCTAAAGCGGCGGCAAGTGTGGAGCAATTTACTACCTGCCCGGTATTGTGAGCACACATCCGCCAAAGCCTTTCAATATTATTTGCCGGAATCTTAAAACCCAGGTTGGGGATATCTCTTTCCAGAAATGTACGGATAAAATCAGTTCGCCAGTCTATACTATCAATAATATCCTGTTCTAAAAAACTCCGGGGATATCCCCCTTTCAGCCACAATTCCCGAAGCGATGTAAGTCCTGTTTCCCGGAATAAAAAAGGAGTCAGTTCTGTATATGATATTCTTCCGGCGAGAGTTTCTGAACTTTGCCGAAGAAGCTCGGGAGAAGCAGAACCCAGGATAATGAATTGACAGTTTCTATTATTGACATCAATTATACTTCTCATTACCGGAAAAAGATCGGGCCGGCGCTGTATTTCATCCAGACAAATTGTTTTCCCTCTATTCTCTTCAAAAAAGGCTTCCGGATCATTTAATTTCCTTAAATCCCTGGTATGCTCAAGATCCAGATATATGGTGTCCGGCATCTTATTAATAATATGCCTGGCTAATGTGGATTTCCCGCATTGCCTGGGACCAAGAATTGCGAGGGCAGGCATTTTTTGTAACCGCCTGAAGATAAACGATGTGATTTTCCGTTCAATATAAGTTTGCATTATTGAACTATAACTTCATATTTACATAGTTGCAATAGCTGCACAATTTTCACAGCTGCCTCTACTCAATTACTCCGCGAATATTTAAGATATTCCTTGACTATCCCCGCCCTAACAGGATATAAAATTCAACTGTTAAACCAGGAGAAGGCCGTGAGACCCTTGATCGCTGTGGGGATTCTCCTTATAGGGGGATGCCTCCTGACCAACACGCCCCGGGATACTCCGCAGGAGAGACCGATTGTCAGTTCTGCGCCGAGTGTGGAGCAAAAGAAAAATGGCGATACCCCGCAGCTGCTTACACCGGCGCCGCCCATTTTAAACCTCGCTGAAGCACAGCGGCAGCTTAACCGCAATATCCACCCCTCAATTTCTCTTTTAAAAGAGCGAGGCAGGGCCATAGTTATTCTCCATGATTTGAACCATGATAAAAACCCGGAGGCCTTTGCCCTGGGCATTGACTCGGAAAAGAGGAATTATACTGCCCTTCAACTAGCCGACTATTCCCGCCTCTATGCTGAGAATCCGGAGGCTGTAAAATTCTACCTTCTGATTTTTAAAAATAAGCAGGGCGAACTCTATTTACAGCGGAGTATAGACCTGGGCGAATGGTATGTTTTTGATTTTTTCTCAAAATTGCAATTGGATAGCAATAATCCCCTGCCCGTAATGATCCTGGCATCTTTTCAAGCCCGCCACGGGACTGAACAGAAACTCTTCATCTTCAACGATATCAGCGGCAAACCAATCTACCAAAAAACCCTTGAGCAGACCCTTTCCGTGCAATCCATGATAGAGGACATCAATGGTGACGGTATTGTTGATCTGATAATTCAGGAAAATACCATGGAAGAGGGCACTGGTTATGAAACCTTTCTTACCTGGCACCGCTGGAATGGCAAAACCTTTTATGAGTACCGCACCACCAATATAGTAAGAAATCTGAATAACTTCTTAAGGGTTACAAAAGAGTTGCTTCTAGAGGGACGGCACAACGAGTTTATAAGCTATGGTGTCGATCCCCTTCGGGCCGGCGTTTTAAAAAAAGCGGGACTCAAGGACAGCGAAATTGCACTGCGCTCTCTAGGTATAAAGGACCCGGCCCTGCTCATAGAGATAAATGAATTACAAATACCAGAGATTTTGGAGAACCCATTCTCCAGCAGGGATAAGAAGGGTTATTTTTTTAGTCCGGCCTTCAAAATTGTTGATCAGAATGGCAATACTGTGGTAACAGATACAACCCTCTATATGATGATTAACCCATTCGGCAAAAAACAGTTTGCATTTTTCCCGGATTGACAGACCGGTTCCCCCACATTAAAGTGCAGTTGTCATGTATAAATACATAATTGAGGGAAGCTTTCCTATAAAAGGCCGCATTAAAAGCAGCGGCAACAAGAATGCCGCTCTTCCCTGTTTAGCGGCCACCCTGCTTACCGATGAAGAAGTAGTCCTTAAGAATCTACCCGATATTGAAGATGTCCGAGTGATGGTGGATATTCTAAAAGATCTGGGTTCGAGTGTCAAAAAATCGGGAAAACACGAATACCGGATAAAAACAAATAATATAAAAAAAGAAACAATATCTCCTGAATTGTCTCAGGAAATAAGGGCCTCTATTCTATTCGCCGGCCCGCTCCTGGCCAGGGTTGGGAAAGTAGTGATGCCCCCCCCGGGAGGGGATGTTATCGGCAGAAGGAGACTGGACACCCACTTCCTGGCCCTTAAAAAGCTGGGCGCGCGTATTGAAATTGATGGTCTGATTACCCTGCAGAGCAATAAACTGGCAGGCGCCGACATATTCCTGGATGAGGCTTCAGTAACCGCTACCGAGAATGCCATAATGGCTGCTGTTCTGGCTGAAGGCTCAACTATTATTCAGAATGCCGCTTCTGAACCCCATGTGCAGGACCTATGCCGTATGCTCAACAATATGGGCGCTAAAATATCAGGAATAGGCGCCAATATTCTCAAAATTGACGGGGTAAAAAAGCTGAAAGGCACTAAGTTTACCATCGGCGCCGACTTTATGGAGGTCGGTTCACTAATCGGCCTGGCTGCAGTTACCCGCGGTGAACTGGAAATAGAAGATGCCGCGCCTGACAACTTGCGGATGACCAAAATTGCTTTTGGAAAACTGGGGATTCACTGGGAAACGGATGGTCAGACAATCAGGATTCAGCCTGGTCAGGAGCTCAAAGTACTGCCCGATATCGGCGGTATGATACCCAAGATTGACGATGCTCCCTGGCCCGGATTTCCGCCTGACCTGATCAGTATTGCCCTGGTCGTTGCCACCCAGGTCAAGGGTACGGTTTTGGTTTATGAAAAGATGTTCGAATCGCGAATGTTCTTTGTCGACAAACTGATCGGTATGGGCGCCGGGATTATTCTCTGTGATCCACACCGGGCTGTGGTGAGCGGCCCCAGTCGCTTAAGAGGCGCTGAACTGGTTTCTCCGGATGTGCGCGCCGGAATGGCTTTGGTAATTGCGGCGCTATGCGCTGAAGGCAGGAGCGATATTCACAATGTTTATCAAATTGAAAGGGGTTACGAAAATCTGGTCCACAGATTAGCAAGCCTCGGCGCTAATATAAAACGAGTGAGTGAGAGTTAAAAACCCCTCTCCTTTCTGATCTCTTCGTAGGCTGCATTTATCGTTTTAAACTTCTCTTCGGCCACTTTGACAAATTCCTCTCCCAGGTTGGCAACCCGGTCAGGATGATTCTGAGCGGCCAGCCGGCGGTAAGCAGCGCGCACCTCTTCATCACTGGCTGCCGGCTCTAACCCGAAGATTTCATAGGCTCTGCTCTTATCCTGGATGAACTCGGCGCGTATACTCATAAATTCAGCAGCGCCTACACCTAACAGCCCTGCTATCCGGTGGATCATATCCTCCTCAACCCTGATCACACCTTCGCTGTCCGCGTGAGCGATCTTAAAGAGCAGCCAAAGCAGCAACAA
>DRHE01000004.1 GCA_011049745.1 Spirochaetales bacterium
CTGAACAGCGCCGCCGGAATACTCAAGAATTCTGATTCTTATACGAATCAGATTAACTGCTGATGCCGAATAGGGCCTGGCATTCCTGAAACATGGGATCTTTTTTTAGATCACCGATAAAATCACGCTGATAATAATCCAGATCACTCTCTTTAAGAGAGGTATGCTTGAATAGAGCTTCAAGCAGGTTCTGCCTGGCAGGGCTACAGTTTTTCAAAATATGGATATCAACCAGAAGAGAGGCCACCGAAACTATTATAATAAGAGTCTTATGGATTGAGGTTATATTCTCACTTTCATTTTCCCGGGCTACATCAACATAGAGATCAGGGAAGTTCCACCCTTCCAGGATCGAGGCGCCCAGCTCCTTATGGTCCACACCATAGGCCTCTTTCTCAAGCTTTTTCAAATCCAGACCGGAACTTTCAGCCTCCACTATGATTGACTGATACTTCTCCTGATCTCTATGTTGATGTAGCCCGGGAAAATGAAAGTGAGAATATAACCTCAATACATAAGACTCTTATTATAATAGTATCGGTGGCCTCTCTTCTGGTTGATATTCATATTTTGAGAAACTGTAGCCCTGCCAGGCAGAACCTGCTTGAAGCTCTATTCAAGCATACCTCTCTTAAAGAGAGTGATCTGGATTATTATCAGCATGATTTTATCGGTGATCTAAAAAAAGATCCCATGTTTCAGGAATGCCAGGCCCTATTCGGCATCAGCAGTTAATCTGATTCGTATAAGAATCAGAATTCTTGAGTATTCCGGCGGCGCTGTTCAGCGATAGATCACCAGCTGTAAATCTGCAATCCATATGTTGCAGTGCCCGGAAAACTCAAGGAAGGCCTCGTGAAGATTCTGCTGCATCCCTCTACTGAAGCGCCGGTACTTTTTTTGTAAGCGGCTCAATATAAGCAGGATATGCTTTTCCATCTCAACCGCAAGGACTATTTTGCCTTTTCTAATTATCTCTGCAACACGAGGCTGAAAAGACTGCCGGGCAGTTGTAAGCCGGCATGAAAACTCTTCAGCCATGGCAACCTCATTGGTTATCTTAAAAAAGTGATAGCCCTTTATTGCCATGGAGGCTGCATCCGGGAATAGACGTATCCGGGTCAGCAGTACTGCGGCCAGGAATCTCAGGTAGTGTATTCCATAACTGGAAAAGGCCTGTTTTGCAATAGAAAGAAAAAGGGCCTTGATCTCGATCCAGGAGAGTGACCTGACCGATTTGGTCTTTACCGGCAGGCGGCTGATCAGCGTTGAGCAGCGTTCGAAATATTTTTTCGGTGAGTACAGTGCCGCTATAACTCGCTTATAACCCCGGATAAGAGTTTCTGCCGGCATGAGCGGTTTAAAATCGAGAGTCAAGTCATGGGTGTTGTTTCCCGTTGAAGCTTTCAGCAGACGGCCCTCCTCTTTCAGACGCCGGTAAAGGCGGGTGTTGGGAAGCGCATTGAGCAGGCCGATCATGGCAATGGGAATTCCCGCCCGCTGGATGAAATCGATCTGCCGGTCGAAAATATCCGGTGGATCGGTATCGAAGCCCAGGATAAACCCTCCGGTCACCTCGATACCCCGCTTTTGGATTTTGAGAATACTCTCCATAAGGCCGGATTTCAAATTTTGCCCCTTGCGGGTAAAGGCCAGGGTTTTTTCATCGGGAGTCTCAATGCCTATGAATGCCATGGTGAAGCCGGCCTCGACCATAAGATCCAGCAGTTCATCATCCTGAGCCAGGTCAATACTCGCCTGAGTAGAGAGAGAAAAGGGGGAATTGTGTTCCCTTTGCCACGCAATTATCTCTTTGAGCAGGGCTTTTACCCTGCGTCTGTTACTGATAAAATTGTCGTCCACGATGAATAGTTGGCCGCGGAAACCGGTGCTGTACACAGCAGCCATCTCGCGGACAAATTGCAAGGGTGTTTTTGTTCGCTGAATCCGGCCAAACATCTCAATAATATCACAAAACTCGCAATTGTAGGGGCAGCCCCGGGAATACTGAAGGGGCATACTGTCATAGGCCTCAATATCAATAAGATCGAAGCGGGGGGGAGGAGTCCTGGTAATATCCGGCTTATCATGGTTACGGTATAGCTTTTTAGGAGAACCGGCTTCCAGATCGCTCAAGAATTTCGGCAATGTGAGCTCCGCCTCATCCAGGACAAAAAAATCGACTCCCTCAATATCCTCATACGAAGAAATTGGATATGGCCCTCCCGCCACTACGGGTCTGCCGCATTCATTGCACATTCTCACTATCTGTTTAAATGATTTCTTCTGCACAATCATGGCCGAGATGAAGACAAGCTCAGCCTCTTCGATATCTCTTCGCTGCAATTGGCCAACGTTCAAATCAATAAGACTAACCTCGTAATCTTCAGGTAAAAGCGAGGCTACCGTAATCAGGCCGAGCGGGGGCAGAAATACCTTTTTTCCGATAAATGGCAGGGCATAGCTAAAACTCCAGTAGGTGGTGGGTATCTCAGGATAGACCAATAGTATTTTCTTGCTCATAATAATATTCCTTTTAAATTAAGACAGGAGTTCGCTGGAAAAAGTTGCAGTAAAGATCAACTTAAAAATATTTCCACACCGGCTAAGGAGCAACGGCGGCGGTAGAGCTACTCGAAAAAGAGCTGAGCAACAGGCCGGGTCATCTCCACTACCAGGGCGGGCGGTCTTCTGTAGCGGTGGATTATCTTCACCCCCACCTGGCGGCTTAAGCTTTTCTGATTTAACCTGATGCGCAGCTTCATTCCCGGCCGGGAGCGGATGGATAATCTGTTCTCCTGCCACTGGAATTCAGTGCCTGAGCCATCCATTTCCCTTAAGATCTTTTCAGCATCCCTGATGGACACATACTCAAGCCAGGGGTAATGGCGTTTCACAAAATCGAGCATCCTGGCGAAATCTTTTTTAAGCTCCTGCCAGGTCATACCCTGAGAGCGGTGTTCATCAAAAACATCATCGGCGTGAAAAAAGTGGCTCCAGATGCCCGCTCCGGTTATTGACGATACTATCAATTGGC
>DRHE01000005.1 GCA_011049745.1 Spirochaetales bacterium
GTCAGTTATATATCGGGCCAGCTTGCCCTGCAGTACTGCATTTGACTGCTTCTGAGAGCGCAGCTCTTCTTTTATTTTAATTACTCCGGGGAGCAATTCCTCTATGGAGCAGGTAAGTTCACCGCTTAAATCGGTTACTACCCGATGCTTGTTCCGGTAGTCATTAAAGGCCCGTTTGCCGATCTGCCAGTGCAATCGGAGGCGGCCGCGGATCTTTTCCCTGCCCACCGCCTTGATAAGCTGAATTTCCCCGGTATGGTCCAGGTGCATGCCGCCGCAGCCCACGAAATCAAAATCCTTTATCTCAACCAGATGTATCCTCTCTTTATCGGGAACCGGTTTGCGCAGGGGAAAGCGTGAGGCCTGCTCGCTTGATACCCAGTGGCTGATTACCGGCAGGTTGCGGCTGATTACCAGGTTGCATAATTCCTCAACCTCGAGCACCTGCTTCTCGCTTATATCAGCAACATCGATCTCTACGGCGGTGTAGCTTCGGCCCAGATATGAAGAGACTGTTTTGTAGTTTCCTTCTTTATATAAAGCAGCGGATATCAGGTGCTGGCCGGTATGCTGCTGCATGTAGTCGTAACGGAATGCCAGGTCGATCTTCCCCTGCACTTCGCTGCCTTCGATTTTTTTAGGTAGGAAATGGAGGATCTCGTTATCCTCTTTCCGTACATCGAGCACCTCTATGCCGTTAAGGGAGCCGCGGTCAGCGGGCTGGCCGCCGCCCTCAGGATAGAAAGCGGTGCGGTCAAGAAGAGCGATCCACTCTTTACCCCTGGCCCTTTGTTCTACCAATGAGGCGGTGAAATGTTCTTCCCTGGTGTTTTTATAATATAAAGCTTCTGTCATATTAATGAATTGCGCTGTTGTTTACACCATTCCTTTCCTGGTTCTCTGGGCCAACAGGATGATATTGCGCAGCTCTTCGGTACTGTCCGCTTTTTTCCAGCTGCTTTCAAAATCCTTATTCTGCACAATCTGGGCTATGGCCATCAAGGCCTGCAGGTGGAAATTCCTCTCATTCCTGGCGCCGGCTAAAGCGAAAACTATTTTGATTGGCGGTTTTTGCGGGTCAAAGATAATACCCTCTTTGGAACGGGCCACAACGATCTCAAATTTGGAATCCCCCTCGATAATAATATGGGGAATGGCCAGCCCGTCGTGAATCACGGTGCTTGAATCCGCCTCCCGAAGTTTTAATAGCTGGAATATCTTCTCCGGGGGAATCTGGAATTTAATTGAGAAAACATCTGCCAGCAAGATGAAAAGTTTTTCGATATCACACTCTTTTCCCGTGTCGATAATACGGGCATTTTTAATTAACTGGTCGAAGCGGTCCTCGGTTATTTCGTCACGCTCAAGCAGGATCTCCCTTAGTTCATCACCGAGAGTGGTTGATCTTATCTCTTTTGAGGTAATTCTTTCCACGATATGTATCAGGGCTGATTCCTTTAAATTTCGGGACTTTGAAAAGATAAAGTACCAGAGCAGGGATACCAGGAAAAAGCCTGAGGCAATAAGCAGGGGTATTCTACCCATTTCAAGAATCAATAAAAGATAAACAATCGTTCCGGCAATCTGCAGGTAGGGGTAGAGAGGCGCTTTGAAAGCGGGTTTGTAAGAGCTAATCTTGCTCTCCCGCATCAGGATTACCGAGATATTGACAAAGGCAAAGAGGAGCAGCATCATGGTAGAGGCTACCTTGATGAGTCCCTCCAAATCCAGCAGGGTTATTACGGTAATCATGAATGTAGCGGTAATCACTATGGGCACCACCGGCGTCTTGAACCTTCGATTGATCCCGGCAAAAAAGGAGGGCAGGAGATTGTCATTAGCCATAGCCAGAGGGACTCGTGAGGCGGCTAAAAGTCCGGCATTTGCCGTGGTAATAAAGGCCAGCATTGCAGCAATGGCAAGTATAAAGAATCCCGCATTACCCAGATACTTTGATGCGCCCAGGGAAATCGGGGTCAGGGTCTGCCGGAATTCAGGGGCGTCGAGCAGTCCCACGGTAATGAAAACCGTTAAAACATAGAGCAGGGTAATGACAGCAAAGGCGGCGAACATGCCCCGTGGAATTGTTCTACCCGGATCCTTTATCTCCTCAGCCACCGAAGCTATCTTGGTGAGGCCGCCGAAGGAGACGAATATCATACCGGTCGCTGTGAAAATGGATAACCAGCCGTGGGGCCTGAAGGGCACATAGCGGTGCACATCAATATGTTCCAGGCCGGAGAAGATATAAAAGAGCAGAATGGCTATCAGGCTTAAGACTAAAATAACCTGGAACCTGCCGCTGTGTTTAACACTTACAATATTGAGCAGGGCAAAGATTACTGTAAAGCCGACAGCTATTACTTTAACCATTTCACCGGGAAAAAAGGAAAAAAGGGGGGTTAGAAATATTCCTATGCCTATTAAAGCAAAAGCGCTCTTAAGGCTCAAGGAAAACCATGAGGCGAATCCGGCAAAGGTGCCGAAGAGGGGGCCGAAACTGCGGTGAATAAAGAAGTAAACCCCGCCTGACTTGGGCATGGCCGTGGCCAGCTCCGCTTTGGAAAGCATGGCCGGCACCACCAGAATGGCTGCAAGAATATAGGCCTGTATTATCGAGGGGCCGGCCTTCAGGTATACCACTGCAGGCAGGATGAATAAGCCGGAGCTGATCATGGCGCCGGAAGAGATGGCAAAGACTTCGAGCACTCCCAGTTCTCTCTTTAGTTTCGAGCTTTCACCTTCACCATTCTGAGCGGTTGTTTTTCCCATTCCGATCTAATATTAACAGGTTCAAGCAGAAAATGCGATTGCCGCAACTGTTTTTTTCTCTTTCCTGCGAATCAGCCGCTCTTCTGTAATGTTGCTACAAGATTGCCGACTTAATTTCAACCCTCACATTAGCTGAAGCGCCAGGGGCTTATCTGCGCTGCCCCGGGGCAGCGTGTTAATCTCTGTTCAATATCTCTCTTATCTTAGCCAGCAGCTCTTCAGTTCTGTAGGGTTTCTGGATAAAGTCAATTCCCTCATTCAGAACCCCGTGATGCACTATAGCGTTCTCAGTATATCCGGAGGCATAGAGCACTTTTATTTGGGGATAGAGAGCGGTTAATTTCTCGGCGAGTTGGCTGCCGCTCATACCGGGCATAACCACATCGGTAAATACCATGTCCGGAGAATGGGCTTCTTTCTCGCAGAGTTTGAGTGCGGCTCTTCCTGAAGGTGCGGCTAAGACCCGGTACCCGTACTTTTCCAGGATGCTGACGGTGAAGTTAAGCACCAACTCTTCATCTTCCACTAAAAGTATGGTCTCGGAGCCTGAATAGTCATCCGGTTGAATGGCGGCAGCCTTGCTTTGCTCAGCTTCCTCCAGGACCTGGGGCAGATAGATCTTGAAGGTAGTGCCCTGATCTGGTTCACAATAGACTGCTATGGAGCCGCCGCTCTGCTTGATAATGCCGTATACCGTAGAC
>DRHE01000006.1 GCA_011049745.1 Spirochaetales bacterium
CTAAATATGCTTCTCTGACTTCGCGATTGTTCGATACCTCCTCATAGGAGCCCCTGGCAATTTCCTGGCCGAAGTTAAGGGCGATCACCCTTTCCGATACAGTGCTGATTACACTCATATCATGCTCAATAATAATGATGCTGACATTCTTCATGGTGGAGCGCACCTTTTTGATATCGTCCATGAGCTCTGTTGTTTCGTCCGGGGTCATTCCTGCCGAGGGCTCGTCAAGCAGGATAATTCTCGGTTCAACGGCCATGGCCCTGCATATCTCGACCCTTCTTCTATCTATTTGCGGCAGCTCACCTGCAGGGTTAAATAGCCTGGCAATTAGTTCGGGGTTGAAGACCTTGAGCAGTTCCACCGCTTTTTCACCGAATTGTTTTACTTCGGCAATCATCTTTTTGGGGTTGAACAGGGCGGTAAAATAGCCCGTTTTTTGACGGTAATCCCAGAATATTGTCCATGCCGCCGAGGATTACAATTGAGACAATGACCAGGGACTCGACGAACTGGAAATTGGGCGGGGAGATAAAGCCGATCATATGGGCGTAAAAGGCGCCGGCCACGCCCATAAAAAAGTTACCTGTAACAAAAGCGATCAGTTTCCAGATCTTGGCATTAACGCCGCAGCACCTGGCCGCGATTTCATCATCCCTGATAGTAGACAGGGTAAGGCCGACCCAGGAGTTGAAGAAGCGGTGGCTGGCCAACAATGCTAAGACCACAATAATGAATATGAAGTAATAGTAGTTGGCGTATAAGTGAAAGCGGCCTAGGTGATGTACAAAGTCATAACCAAAGAATTTGAAGGTTATATCAATAACCAGGTTTTTATTCACGCCCATCATCATGGCCGCTTCACCATCCTGGGCCACTGCCCTGATGGCCAATCCCATTGATGTACTTGTTCTTGCCGGAAGCATTCTGCTGATCCATAGCCAGCTGGAATGAATTCCTGCCGCCAAGGCCCATCTTGGCATACTTGCCGGTCAGCGGGCCGATAAAGGCTACCTTTACCACCTTCTTACTCTCTTCCGCTTGAGCGCCGGCAAAAGCTAATGTTCCGGCCAATAGCAGCAGAATAGAGAGAGCTGCGACCATTAATACCTTAAGTTGAAATTATATTTTAAATATCGCATACTAGTTTTACGTAAAATATTAAGAAGGAGCAAGCAATGATTATTGATGAAATGGAAAAGAAACTGCGGCCGCCCGAGATTGCGCTCAAACCATATCCTGCTAAAATGATCACCCTGGCCAATGGAGAGGTTATGGTAGTCAGAGAGGTGCATAGAAATGAAGCTGCGGTACTACTTGAAACCATATCTCCGCTTATAGGTGTGAAGAAGGATTTTTACGATATTGTGGCAGCCCGTATGTACGCGGAAGTACTGGGGTGGCATCTCTATAGAGTAGCCAATGAATTTGTTCTGGTAGGAGCAATTAACGGTGAGATCGTCGGTCTCGTTACCAGCCGCTGTGTGGATGAGAATATCGGCATGAGTCTCCACACTTTAACGGTCAAACGGGGCCTGCGTATAGGCGCTCAGCTGTTCGCCGCCAAGATGGAGCACCATCTGGAGTTGCTTGAGCAGAAGGAAGTGTGGATTGTGGCCGAGAGCCCCAATGGTTTCAAGCGTTTTTTGATAGAATATGAACTGGATAGTGCGGAAGATCGCTATCCCGGTGTTCAGCATGAATTGGGCGGTGTGCCTACCTGTATTCTGACGCGCACACTTTACGATGCAGTCCGGGAACAGAAAGTAACCGGCACTCGACCCGTGCCTGCGGAAATACTTGGTACGGCTGATGTTCTGAAGGCACCAGGTGAATACCCTCAGATACCGGGTTATAAAAGGAGCAGGAAATGAGAAAAGCAGCAATTGTTGGAATAGGGCATACAGTATTCGGGAACTTAAGCGATTATGATCTGGTGGACGTTATGAGCTTTGCCTCTACGAATGCCCTGGATGATGCCGGAATTCGTGAGAACCGCAAGATCATCGACCAGGTGCTGGTGGCTAATATGGGCGGTGGCATAATCAACCACCAGACGGGTATTGCCTCCTCACTCGTGAGCCGGATTGACCTGGAACCTGCTATGGCGGAACTGGTGGAAAACGGACCTGCCAGCGGCGCCAGTGCTGTTAAGCTTGGCTATAGTCTCATTGCCAGCGGTATGGCCGATGTTGTCATGGTGACAGGCGGGGAGCTTATGCGTGCCGTTACCGGCTGGGTAGCCACGGACTTTGTCGCTACCCTGCTCCATCCCGAGGCGGAGTATAATTATGGCATTACTCTGCCGGGTTTCGGCGGCATTTTTACCCGCATGTACATGGAGCGTTACGGGCTGACTGAGGAAGAGCTCTCTCTGGTGGCGGTGAAAGACCATGAGAACGGCAGTAAGAATCCCTGGGCTCATGTGGAAACGATCTGCACTATCGAGGGTATATGCAATAGCCCGGATGCCAAAGTTGTGAACAATATGGTGGCTGATCCTTTGCGCATGTACCACATGTGTCCTGTTTCGGACGGGGCGGCAACGGTAATCCTCTGCGCCCTGGATTCTCCGAAAATGAAATATTTTAAGGAAAAAGAACCCATATTGCTGAACGGCATCGGCTCTGCTACGGATACCCATTGCCTGCATCACCGCAAGGATCCGTTGGAACTGACAGCAGTCCGGTTGAGTGCGGAACGGGCCTATAAAATGGCCGGCCTTAAGCCTGAGGATATCTCGTTCGCCGAGCTTCACGACGCTTTCATAATTCTGGAGCTGGCGATCAGTGAAGAGGTGGGTTTCTTCAAGAGGGGTAAGGCGCGGGAGGCTATCGTTAAAGGAATAACACGCATTAACGGCAGTTTGCCGATCAACACCTCCGGCGGGCTGAAAGCCAAGGGACACCCTCTCGGGGCAACGGGCGTATCTCAGATATATGAGCTGGTTAAGCAGCTCCGGGGAGAAGCGGAGAAGGGAAGACAGGTAAAAAACCCTAAGCATGGCTTGTCTGTCAACTTCGGCGGTTTCGGCAATAATGTAGTCACCACGATCTGTTCAAAGGAGTAAGCCATGGATATAGATTTCAGTCAGTATGAACCTTTCAAACCCGTAGTCTATGCGGTCAAATGTCCAAAATGCGGTACCCTCGATTACCCGGCGCCCATGATCTGCAAGAATTGCGGCGAACGCCGCGACCCTTCGGGTGCGATCTTTTCCGCCTGGGAGAAGGTTCCCCTCGATGGGAAATGCAAGCTCCTGGGTTGGACCAAACTCTACGCTCTGCCTGAGGGAATCGAAAAAAAGTACCTCCTGTTCGGGGTAGTGGAGTTTGAGAATGGCCTGAGGGCCATAGGCCGTCTCCTGGTAGAAGAGCCAAAGACGGGCATGGAGCTGGTCTCCACGGCAGGACTTGTGCGGGAGATTCCCGGAGAGGATGTTGCGGGCTTCATCTTTGATATAGCCGGTTAACACTTTAATGTGAATACCTTTGGCAACTTTTTCCGTATAACCACCTGGGGCGAATCCCATGGCCCCTCAATCGGGGTTGTTATCGACAGCTGCCCTGCAGGTTTGCCCTTATCAATTGAAGATATCCAGGGGGAACTGGAGCTTCGCCGGCCCGGGCAGAACAAGCTTACCTCGCCGCGTAAAGAGCTTGATAGGGTAGAAATACTCTCCGGGGTTTTCCGGGGAGTTACCACCGGAACACCCATCTCGCTCCTGATTGCCAACGAGGAGTTTCGCTCAGGGGACTATGAGCAGCTTGAAGATATTTACCGTCCCGGTCATGCCGACTTCACCTACCAGGCCAGGTAC
>DRHE01000007.1 GCA_011049745.1 Spirochaetales bacterium
AAGCTGTGGTTTTTAATGTTTTTATCATAAAAGCAATTATTCAATAAGCTTGAGATGCCCTTTCGGGCATCTCAAGCCGCTGATACAAATTAGTAACCTAATTTCTTTTCCGCCCTGGCGATTTCTTTTAAGAACTTATCGACCCAGTACTCGCCCTCTTTTTTATATTTTTTTACCAGGAAGGCTCTGGCCGAGGGGATATCCTTGTCACGGAAGGCTTTAAGCTCTCTTGCAGTGGGCACATAAACTTTCATCCTGCTCTGAAGCACCGGGAGTCCTTTCTCCGAAGAATCAATTATCCGGCTAAGTCCCCGACCGGCAAGTATTGCTGTTCTTGCCGCATCAGTTACGATTTTCTGGTGTTCTTTTGAAAGCGAATTATAGTACCTGTCACTCATAACCTAAATATAAGGGGCATAGATGTGGTTGGTTAGGGTGATATATTTCTACACCTCGTAGAACTTGGCCTTATTGATTATAGAGATGGGATTCATCTGTCCGTCTATTACACCGGTTTGCAAGGATGTGTAAACCTCGGCCCAGGAAATTGGCGTTGGCGAAGCACCTAATGACTTAACTATTTCCTGATGAAGTGGAACGGTCATTGTCCTTATTTTGAGTCCCCTCATGTCATTGGGACTGTGAATGGGGCGCTCGGAATTGGTGAAAGCAAAGAAACCGCCGGACTCGCCGAAACCAAGTACTTTCAGGCGGGTTTTCTTTCTTATATCCTCGGCCATCTCTTTACCAAAATCCCCGTCATACACCTCGTATCCCACCATATAACTGGAAAAGGCAAAGGGCAGGTTAGTGACATCGATAAGCGGATAAAAAGTCGCCATGCCGCCGGCAGAAGCAATATAGCTCTGAACGATGTTGTTCTGTACCTGGATCATGATCTCCCGTTCTTTTCCCAAAATACCGCTGGGGAAAAGCCTGACCTCAATCTCGCCATTGGAATTGGCTTCTACTTCAGCCATAAAAACCGCGGCAATAGCTGCCGAGGGAATATCAAAGGGCTGCTGAGCATTCAGGTGAGCTAATTTGATAACCGTTTTTACTTCTGCAAATACTCCTGAAACCAGAACCGTAAATAAGATCAGGCTCAGGATCAGGCATTTAATAATTGTTTTTTTTGCCATTCTGTCCTCCTTGAATTGTTTGATGCTTTAGCAAATACTAAAGACAAAATCAACAGTAACCTATAACCCGGGAGCAGCCAATGCGTGTATCCTTTACTTATTCTTTGTTAATGCTCTACTTTGTTGCCGGCAGGTAAATACTGAAGGTTGTTCCCTTATCTTTAACACTGAATACCTCGATAAACCCTTTATACTCCTTAATGATCCGGTAGACGGAGGTGAGTCCCAGCCCTGTACCTTCACCCGCCTCCTTGGTAGTAAAATAGGGCTCGAAAATTCGCGCTTCAGTTTCCCGGTCCATACCGATTCCGGTATCAGTTACAGTTACCTTCACATAATTCCCTGGAAGGATCTCTTCTGATTTGCCTGCAGTTTTGTCAATAGTGATATTTGCTGTTTTAATATAGAGTTCCCCGCCCTCTGCCATAGCCTGCCACGCATTCAGGTAAAGGTTAATCAGCACCTGCTCGATTTGGCCGCTGTCTGCCTCTACAACCCAGAGAGCCTGATCATAATCATTGAATATCTGGATGTCACTGGTAATACTGCCGAACATCTCGGTGCTTTCGGCAATGAGGGAATTCAGATCAATAGGGCTGATTTTATTCTTTGTCCCCCGCGTAAAATTCAGGAATTGCCTTACCAGCCCTGCTCCCCTGTGGATCATCTCTTCGATACGTTCGAGGTGTTCATTTTGAGTTTCATTAATGGTAAAATCTCTGCCTAATAAGGATACGTGGCCATGAATAATATTGAGAATATTGTTAAAATCATGGGCGACCCCCCTGGCGAGGACGGCCACAGCTTCCATTTTCTGCGCTTTCTGGAATTGTTCTTCAAGCCTTTTTCTTTCCTCCTCAGCTCTCTTTCTATCAGTGATATCCTCCTGGAAACCAACCAGAGAAAGATATTTGCCGTCGCTATCCAGAAGTGCATAAATAGACATCTGTATGTAGAAGATCTCGCCATTTTTTCTCTTGTTTAGCATCTCCCCGCGCCAGAATCCCTGTTCCTTAATCCCGGCCATTATCCTGCCCCAGGTCTCCTCCACTTCCGAACCCCCATAGAGAATAACCGGGTCCCGGCCTATAAGTTCCTCGCTTGTGTAGCCATACATTTTTTCCGTGCTTACGTTAATATATTCTATTTTGCCATCCATATTCACGGCAATAACAGAGACCGGGGTGCTCCTGAGTATTGCCGCTAAAAAATTAATCTGTTCCTGGCTTTGCTTATCTTTCATAGTTCTACTAAACTGATATATTGATTATTATAAAATAAATGCTCCACTTTTAAAACAACAGGCGGCCGATTTTGCTATAATTAAGTCCCAGTGCAGTTAAGTCGAAAATATTGCAGAGGAAAGATATGAATAAAATTATAATAGGAATGATAAAAGATTTTTCTAAAGATTCTTTTCACGAAGAGCCCGATCACCCTCAATTATATCGCTCCCTGACTTCAGAAGAGCTTGAGGTGCTGGTCAAGAACAATAACACGGCTGAAAGCTGGGACCATATCCGGGTAACCGGTAATTTTGACGCCGCCCTGGTACGGAGCTGCGAGTTCTGGGGGCAGGTATATCTGGGTGATCTTACAGCGAATTTCCTGGAGTACAATGAATTGAGGCTGCCCGTGGGTTTGCAGAACAGTACTATAATTTCCTGCCATATCGGCAATAATGTAGTACTGCGTAATGTTCACCATATTTCTCACTATATCGTGGGCAACGAGGTAATCCTGTTTAATATCGATGAAATGATCACCGTGGACCATGCCAAGTTCGGTAACGGTATAGTAAAGGAGGGTGAGGATGAAGATGTCCGCATCTGGCTTGAAGTAGGCAATGAAAACGGGGGCAGAAGGGTGCTGCCCTTTACAGGCATGCTTCCGGCAGACGTTTATATCTGGTCCAGATATCGTGAAAATAAAAGCCTGCAAAGAGGGTTAATAGAAATGACCGACCGCCTTGGAAATACCAGGCGGGGTTTCTATGGCCGCATCGGCGATCATTCGGTTATCAAGAATAGCCGTATTATCAAGGATGTACTCATCGGCAGCAACTGCTATATCAAGGGCGCCAATAAATTAAAAAACCTGACTATAAACTCCAGTGCCGAGGAGCCCTCTCAGATCGGTGAAGGAGTTGAACTGGTAAATGGTATTGTGGGTTACGGCAACCGGATTTTTTACGGAATTAAAGCGGTGCGCTTTGTAACCGGCAGAAATGTTCAGCTCAAGTACGGCGCCAGGTTAATCAACTCCTATCTGGGCTGCAATTCGACAGTCTCCTGCTGCGAAATTTTGAACAACCTCATCTTTCCCTTTCATGAGCAGCATCATAATAATTCTTTTCTCATCGCCTCAACTCTGCTCGGTCAATCCAATATAGCTGCCGGCGCTACTATCGGCTCCAACCATAACTCCAGGGCAGCGGATGGCGAGATCCTGGCCGGTAGAGGATTCTGGCCGGGATTACTCTCGAGTTTCAAACATAACTCCCGCTTTGCCTCTTTTACCCTGGTGGCCAGGGGAAGCTATCCGTGGGAAATGAATATTACCCTGCCCTTTTCTTTGGTTAGCCTCGCTCCCGACCAGAGAACCATACAGGTAATGCCCGGCTACTGGTTCAAGTACAATATGTATGCATTGACCCGAAATAGCGCAAAATTCCAAAAG
>DRHE01000008.1 GCA_011049745.1 Spirochaetales bacterium
AATGGCTGAAATCACTCTGATTAGAAGGAAATTCTAGATAGTCATGTTTGACTTGACAATTTCAATGCTTATTAATATAATAGTTAGTAAAGATTCTGCTAACCGAATAATATCCGAATAATAAATTCAATCCCGAAAGAATATGTGAATTTAGTTTACGGGGAGTTAGATGGTAATAATCCGAAAGAAAAAGAATTCAGGCAATGGCGAAGGCAGCGACGAATCTCTGCATAGAATGCAGAATAAATTTGAGCCGGCATCATCCGGGAATGATGAGAATGATATTCCCTTACAGCAGGTTGAAGAAAGTCCGTCAGTAGATGAAGCTTCGCTTTTCCCTCCCGGGAAGGAATACACCGGTGTTGCTGAAACTCCAGGAATTGAGAAAAATAATAAAAAAGGGCGTAAGAAAAAGATCCGGGTTGAGCTTATTAAAGAACCCGATCTGCCGTTGAGTGAGCTGGAAAGTGAGCCGCAGCCGGAAAAAGATATGGAAACTGTAAATGATAGGATTAATTCTGAACCGCGCCCTTCTGTTTCTCAAGATGCAATAGCGAAATCTGCAGTTAATGAGGGTACGGGATCCAGTGAATTCGTTTCTGAGGCTGCTTCTAATGCCACTATGCCGTCAAATGCCAGGCGAAAAAACCGTGGCAATGATAGAAGGGGTTTACATAACTCGAGTAAATTCAACAAGAATAGAAATATCTCTGAAGAGCTGGAAAAGCTGCATATCAACGAGCTGATCCGCATAAATATGCCCGAATTACGTACTCTGGCCGTAGAAAAGGGTATCAGTCACGAGGCTTTGATATCTATGAAAAAGCAGGAGCTTATCTTCAATATACTGAAGCTTCATACAGAACACGGCGGCCAGATAAATGCGTATGGAGCTCTGGAGACCCTTCCTGACGGTTACGGTTTCCTGCGCTCTCCCCATTACAGCTATCTTCCCGGTCCTGATGACATCTATATTTCACCGTCACAGATCCGGCTATTTAACCTAAGAACAGGGGATACAGTTTCCGGGCAGATCAGGCCCCCCAAAGAGGGTGAGCGGTTTTTTGCCATGCTGCGGGTTGAGAGTGTAAACTTTGATGACCCGGAAATAGCCCAGGCCCGAATTCCCTTTGATAACCTGACACCGCTCTATCCTGACCAGATGATTAATCTGGAGACTTCAACCAAACCGCTATCTGTCAGGATGATTAATCTTTTTTCTCCTATTGGCAAGGGTCAAAGGGGGCTTATTGTTTCCCCCCCGAGAACGGGCAAGACAATTATCCTGCAGCAGGTTGCCAATGCCATTACCGCCAATCATCCGGAGATCTTCGTTATTGTGCTTTTAATAGATGAACGTCCGGAAGAAGTCACCGATATGCAGCGTAGTGTTGAGGGAGAGGTAGTATCTTCGACCTTTGATGAGCAGGCAACGCGGCATGTACAGGTAGCAGAGATGGTTATCGAGAAGGCCAAGCGCCTGGTGGAGCACAAGAGGGATGTGGTAATACTATTAGATTCCATCACCCGGCTGGCTCGCGCTTATAATCAAACCGTGCCGACTTCCGGTAAAATCCTGTCTGGTGGTGTTGATTCGAATGCTCTGCATAAACCCAAGCGCTTTTTTGGAGCCGCCCGTAATATTGAAGAGGGGGGGAGCCTGACTATTATTGCTACTGCGCTAATTGAAACAGGCAGCCGCATGGATGAAGTTATCTTTGAGGAGTTCAAAGGCACCGGCAATATGGAGCTCAATCTGGACCGCAGGCTTTCTGATCGCAGGCTTTATCCGGCAATCAATATCAAGAGATCAGGTACACGGAAAGAGGAGCTCCTATTAAAAGAGGAAGAATTAAGCAAGATGTGGGTTCTGCGCAAAGTAATTAATCCCATGGATGATGTGCAAATTATTGAGCTGCTGATTGACAGAATGCTGAAAACCAAGAATAATGAGGCTTTCATGAAGTCAATGAATACTTCATCGGTGGCGGAAAGCTGAAGCGAAGCTGAATGCAGTTGATACTTTGGGGGTAATAGATTGAAAAAAGGTATTCATCCTAAATATGAAGAAACCACCATAACCTGTGTATGTGGAAATACTATAAAAACCCGTTCTACGGTAAAAATGATAGATACGGAAATATGTTCCAACTGTCATCCATTCTTTACCGGTAAACAGAAGCTGGTTGATACAGCCGGGCGGGTAGAGCGCTTCAGAAAGAGATATAAGATAAGCTAGTAGTCAGAGCGGATAGAATAGATTTCTTCAAGAAAAATTCTTTAGCGGTTATTCACTGCAGTTTGATTAATTTCTCTATCATCAGGCGGATGCGGCAGGAAAGAGAAGTTAGAAAGCGCTTGGTCCATTGAGGGCTGGCTCTGAAGATGTCGGCAAAATCCTCTTTGGAAAAGACAAGCGCTTTAACCGGCCCCTTGGTAATCACTGTAGCTGAACGAACCGAGCGGTCGAAAAAGCTCATCTCGCCTATCAATTCACCGCTGCCCAGGGTTGCCAGGACTTTGTACTTTTTCTCCATTTTTCGAGTTATATAAACCTCTCCGGAAAGGAGCCAGAATATTTCCTGTTTGGTCTCACCCTCTTTGATCAGGATTGTTTTATCAGGAAATTCTCTTCCGAATTTTTCTTTAATATGCTCATCAATAGCCTCTTCAGCCTGAAAGCCGATCTTCATGATGTCATTGTATTCTTTTTCCTGCATAATCGCTTACCTTTTTATAAGACCGATCTTTTCTCCGAATTCAGCATTTAAAATGCGAAGGAACCGGGTTAATCCGGTTATTGAAGCCTGGGCCAGTTCCCAGGAAACCCCGGAAGCAAGCTCAAAATTTTCCTGATCCCAACTATAGAGTATAGACGGCTCCATGGCAAAGGCTGAAGTCAACCGGTTACATTCCGCTAATGGCTCCACCAATCCGAAGATTGAATCCGGCTGCAGGTATATGGGAAATTTAGCGCCGCCGGCCAGAGTGATATCAATTTTGACCAGGCCGGCAGTAATGAAAAATATTGGTTTATTCTCATTTGGATCTCCGGCTTTATAGATAACTGTACCAGCTTCAAATATATTTTCTTCACCATACTGCAGGTAAGATTCCATATACTTTCTTTTCGACACATATGAACCTTTTTATTGAATACTTTTACCTTTTCCATTACTATACACTGCTGTTTCGATCCTTTTAAGCGGAGTCTTTGATGGAAGATATTATTAGATCTCATAAAGAGATCTATGGAGAAAAACCCCTGGTTATTGCCTCAGCTCCAGGGCGAGTGAACCTTATAGGTGAACACACTGACTATAATGATGGTTTTGTACTGCCCATGGCTATTGATTTTAGAGTTATGGTCGCCGTGTCACCAAGAAAGGATCAGAATCTCAAATTTTATTCAGTGGATTTTGACGATAAGAAACGAACCAGTATTTCCAACCTGCGTTATAAAAGAGAAGATAGGTGGGCAAATTACCCTAAAGGAATGATCAATGTAATCTTAAGTAAAGGCTACCGAGTTGAGGGGATTAATTTAACCGTTAAGGGTAATGTGCCGGTAAGCGCCGGGCTTTCTTCTTCAGCAGCACTGGAAATAGCAACGGGCTTTGCTATACGGGAGTTATTTAAGCTGGATATTTCCGGACTTGAAATGGCTATGCTTGCGCGGGATGCGGAAGACAGTTTTGTCGGTGTCCACTGCGGTGTAATGGATCAATTCATTTCCTGTTTAGCCCGGGAAGAGCATGTGATGCTTATTGATACACGCACCCTTGAATTCCGGCAAATTCCTCTAAAATTGAATACTGCTAAAATATTGATTACCAACTCAAATGTACCGCGGGCGCTGATTGATTCAGAATATAATCAACGCCGAGAAGAATGTGAAAAGTGTGTTGCTTTACTCAATACAAGAAAAAGCGGCTCCGCTTTAAGGGATTATACAGTGGCTGACCTTCGGGACTCTCTGGGCTTAATTCCTGAATCTACCCGCAAAAGGTGTCTCCATGTGGTTGAGGAAAACCAGCGTGTTCTGGATGCTGAAATAGCGCTGAAGCGTAATAATTTCTCAATCCTCGGTAAATTAATGAACCGTTCTCACGAGAGCTTGCGTGATCTGTATGAAGTGACCTGTCCCGAGCTTGACTGGCTGGTTAAGCGGGCCTGGGAAACGGAAGGAGTCTACGGTTCAAGAATGACCGGCGCTGGTTTTGGCGGCTGCACGGTTAGCCTTATTGAGGAAGGGTCGATTCAGCTGTATAAGGAAAAGATTGAACAGTACGAAAGGATTTTTTCCTTCAAGCCTGAAATATACATCTGCAAGCCCATGGGCGGAGCGAAAATAATATATTCGAGTCTTTGATTTCTCCATGAAAATATTATTAACCAATGATGATGGTTTTGACAGTCCCGGATTACAATTATTAAAGAAAACTTTAGAGCGAAAGCATGATATCTGGGTAATCGCACCGGATGGTAATAGAAGCGGTAGTTCCCATTCTATTACCATTAATGGGCCGACAAAGCTAAAAACTAAGGGGAAACAGGAATTTACCTGCTCAGGCACACCTGTGGATTGTGTCATATTGGGATTGAATGGTATTATTCGGGAGAATATCGACCTGGTTATATCCGGCATCAATCTGGGCCCGAACCTGGGCACGGACATTGTATATTCCGGTACGGCAGCAGCGGCCAGACAGGCTGCTCTTATGAATAAACCGGGCATGGCGCTTTCTCTTGGTACCTATACACCTCCCTTTAATCTTGACTATCCGGTAAGCTTTATTTCCAAAAATTTGGAACTTATCAATTCTCTCTGGTCTGATAACCACTTCCTGAATATAAATTTTCCCAATAACCATTCTTCAGAGTCGAAGCCCAGGTTAACCTTTCCCACCAGGCGAATTTACAGGGATGAAATAATCCATTTCGAGGCGCCCGATGGTGCGATCTATTGTTTCTTGGGAGGCGAAACTCCTGAGTCAAATATGGAGGAGGGCAGCGATTACCAGATTATTAAGATGGGTGATATTTCCCTTTCACCTATACTGATTCATCCTGTAAATCATGGGATTGAAGAGAGATATCGCAGGGTTCGGTTCCAATTATAAAATGCTTCAGTCCCTTTTAAAAAAGGTCGAAAATAATTAAGGAGAAAGAAATGGAAATGCAAAGCATTCCTTCGACAATCATAACCCTTTCGGCAAAGCCTGCTGTTGAGATAAATCAATTAATTGAATTGGAGCAGATAAAAAGGATTCTCTACCTGGGTGTTAAAAGTGTAGTAAAAACTTTAGATGGCCAGGATCATTCTGTAGATACCTTTGCCTAATAGGTTTTATTGAGGTATAATAACCTCTGTGAAAAATACCATTACAATTCTTATTCTACTCTGGCTGATACCTTATGCCGCAGCTCAAAATATTGATATGGCTTTAGTAAAGTCAGATGAAAACTTTCGTTGGGGTGTACGCGCTTTCCATAGCGGTTATTATAACGATGCTGTACTCTCTTTTGAAAAAGCGATCAGCTTTAAACCGGAAAAAATTCTGCCCAGGCTCTGGCTGGGAAAAACTCTCTACAAATCAGGATTTGAACAAACTGCTCTGAATGAATGGCATTATATTTTAGATTCAGGCCGGGGGGACTCCCTGCTTAGAGATACAACCAGGGTAGTTGAGCTCCGGAGGGGTGTAGCTTCTGAGCTGAAGGCAGATGAAAATTTCGTTATTGTTCAGAGAATCGATGCCAATCTGGAATCTTATTATCCTTTACGGCGTCCCAGTTCGGTGCGCATAAGGGAGGATGGCAGTGTTTTTATTGTAGCTTTTGCTACCAATGAAATAGTTGTTGTAGATATTAACGGCGATATCCAGGAAATATGGCGCGGCGGTATCAGAGGGTTTGATCACCCCTTTGATATTCTGGAAATAGATAGGCAATTCATCTTTGTCAGCGAGTATGGTGGGAATCGTATTGCCAAATGCAATTTATCCGGCGACAAGATCAAGGTTTTCGGCCAGACCGGCACCGGTGCCGGTGAACTGCTCGGACCGCAGTATCTGGCTACGGATAACCGAGGATATATCTATGTAACGGATTGGGGGAACTCGCGGGTAAATAAGTATGATCTTGACGGCAATTTTATTCTCTCATTTGGCGGCAAACAAACCCCGGGTTCCCTGCTTAAAGGCCCTACCGGGATTGTTATCCAGGATAACCTGGTATATGTTGCCGACAGGATAAATAAGAATATTGAGGTTTTTGATCTAAGCGGCAACTATCTTGACGGACTTGGCAGCGGACAGCTCAATGGGCCGGAAGGCCTCGCCAGTAAAAATGCAAATTCCATAATAATCGCGGATAGTAATCGGATTGTTGAGTTTGATCCGGGCAAAGAAGTATGGAAAACTCAAGGTGATCTGGAATCATACGCCGGCAAGTTAACCAGTCTTGCTTATAGTCCCAATGGTGAGCTTTATGTATGCGATTTTGATCTGAATACGGTTTTCATACTTTCCGATATTTCTACCTTATATTCAAGCCTGTTTGTCCAGGTTGAGAATGTTGATGCCACAAATTTTCCGCAAATAGTAGTTAACCTAACTGTTGAAGACCGGCTGGGCAGTCCGATTATCGGCCTCAGAGAAAATAATTTTTCCATAACGGAATTCCATCAACCTGTAGCTGAAACCGCTTTAATACGTTCGGTAAATGATGAATTGCCTATGGAAGTAGCTTTGATGATCGAGAAGAATTCAGGAATGGAGAAATATCTTTCCGAGATCCGTTCGACGGCCGGAGAGATCCACAGTATCTTTGAGCGTGGAGTGAAGATAATAGGTGCCGGTATAAAGCCTCAATTGGAAGTGGATTTCGCTGCTTCTCCATTAGATTTTTTAGAGGCAGCCACCCGGGGAATGATAGGTGACAAATGGAACTTTGATCTTGCTTTGCATCGGGCAGCCTCCGAATTAATACCGGGCCATAATCGGCGGGCAGTTATTTTCCTGACTGAAGGCTCATTGCCTGCTTCATCTTTTCAGGATTTTTTACTTACGGAAGTCACAAGTTATCTGCGTAATAATTCAATTGCCTTATACACTATATACTGGGGCAGGGATAAACTAAGCGCGGAATTGGATTACATTTCCCGGGAAACAGGGGGTAAAAGCCGCTATTTTTATTCACCCGAGGGAATAGGTCCGCTGCTTGATGAGGTTATCAAGCGGCGGGTTCCGCTGTATACCTTGACTTACCGGTCTCGTTCACCATCTGATTTTGGCCGTAAGTATATTCCTATGGAAGCATTAGTAAATCTTCTTCGCAGGAGCGGTAGGGCGGAAAGCGGCTATTTCGCGCCCCTGGAATGAAATATTGGTAAAAGATCAGAATATGGCGAAAATTTTCCAACCGCCGCCCTTAACCGGTTCCTGAGTGAAAAAATATTCCTGGAAACGTGTCCAGAATGGAATTCGATCAGATAGGTCCAGGCGGGTTTTTACCGTCAGCAGGTAAACCTGCCCAGGAATTTCACTGCTGAAACGCTCTGAGGTCTCTATAAAGATGCTTTCCTCATTTATAACATCCTGAAGGTTAACACCGGTGAAATCGCTGTTCTCATAATATCCCTGGAAAGTAGAGATCATCTCTTCTTTGGAGAGGGTAGTATTCAGCCTGAGAATTTTTACCTGGTCATGGAGATATTCGGTGGCGCTGCGGATATCCTTATCAAGAAAGAAGGAAACACATTCAATAAAGGCGGCTTTTACCTGAACGCTGCCTTGGTCGGAACTTTCGTCCCGGGTAATGACACGGCTGGTTACAGCCTGCGGTCTCCAGCTTACAGGAGGCATTTCTTTCCCTATAGAGATAATGTGCCATTTGCCGCCAATCTTGCTGAAAAGAAAGCCCTGTTCACTATCCCACAGGCGAGTATAATCAGAAAAGTTCCCCCTGCTCTGTACAGTAAGCAGGCAGGTCTCCCCCCACCTGGCTGCTTTATCGTGTTCATACCAATTAAAGGTAATAGAGTTAAAATTATAAAGCTGGGATGGGGCCAGACCTTTCAATGAGACTACAGCGAAAAAATCTGTTAATGCTCCGGCGATTTCCTGCCTGGTGACTTCTACCTGCAGTTTGTTTATATATAGAGAACCCCTGACAAATTCCAGGATTGAAGTAATATCCGCCGCTAAGAATGACCCAACCAGGCGTTTGAACTTGGAACGTAGCAAGCTTTCAGGTTTCTCCCCAATAAAAAAACCTTCTCTGCTAAGAATAAGTCCAGCGGCCTGCTGCAAAGCCCGTTCTCTGATCTTTTCCGGCTGAAGGCGCGGATTAATATTATAGGCCATGCTTTTAAACTCAGCGCCCTTGCCCGGTTTATCCGCTTTTAGGTATTCGGTACCCACCAGGTAATAAGCCTCGGCCAGCTCTTCCCTTTGATCAGGAGCTAACTCTTGATAAAACTGCGCCCAGCTTAACTGGGTTATCAGCACTAATATTATTATGTATATGGAGAACTTTTTCATTTTTCCCTCCGGTTCTTGGTCTCTCCCCTTATTATAGTATACTCTAAGGATATGTCAATTTCCAATGCTGCTTTTAATTGATTTGACAGTTCTTTTATTTAAATTCTATAATCATGAAAAAGGGAAGGATCGGGTATGGAAGAAAAAAGAGATGATGAAAGAAAAAAAATAACTGTTACCACAATTGTTCGGAAAATGAAACCCGCAGGCGGCCAGGCAATTATGGAGTTCCGGAGCAGGGATCTCTCCAGAGGCGGCTTATTTATTTCTACTGAAAATTTAGATCTTTTTGATCTGGGTGAAGAAATTGAGATCCTGGTTGATCATAATGGTGAAAAATTTTATGAGGGAAAGGCCCAGGTTGTGCGCTCGGCCAGGGTTTTTGGAGAAGAAAGTAAGATCCTGGACTGCGGATATGGGCTTATGTTCATTAATCCCGGCGAAGATTTCAAAAAGATGCTGCTGGCAAAGCTTGCTGTCGAGAAGACTTAAGAATAGCCGGTCAGTACTTAAAACCGCTCTCTCCTATGAACTCTCTGAGAATGGAATGTTCAGGCACCCAACGAGGGGGAATATGTTTAAAATTGCTCAAGAATGAAGAGAGACGGCGGGCTTCATAAAAATGGGGAGAATCCGGTTTTACGTTTATAAGCAGGGGTTCAGCCAGCACCTTAAGCACGGCCAGTTCATAATCCAGGGCTGAGTTGAAAGCTGAATTCGCTGAATCCTGAAAAGGGAAAATATGGCGTGCCTCACCCTTCCGCACCGATTCCCACATGGAGAATGTGTCTAAAGCTGAATGACCCCTGAATTGATGATCCCGGACTAAACGCCGTACCAGCCGGTTGTCAGTGGTGGGTATTCTGTTATGATCGTCAAGGTTGAGCTGGGTTAGAGCAGAGATGTATATTTTATATTTATTCTCTCTGCTGATTAATGGGGTCAGCCGATCATTTAAAGCGTGGATTCCCTCCAGGATCAGCAGTGAGCGTTGGGGCAGCTTCATTTTTAGCCCTTTTGACCGGCGTCTGCCTGTATGAAAATTAAAAACAGGAATGGATACCTCTTCACCATTAAAGAGCTTCAGCAGGTGGTTATTTAACAACTCGATATCGATGGCCTCCAAAGCCTCGAAATCATAATTTCCATCCTGATCCCGCGGTGTCAACTCACGTGAAACAAAATAATTATCCAGGGATATGGCAACAGGATTCCTGCCCAGGACCTTTAGTTGTATAGCCAGCTTTTTAGAGAAGGTTGTCTTACCGGAGGAAGAAGGTCCGGCAATAAGTATCAGTCTGATAAATTCCTTCTTTTCACAAATATGGTCGGCAATCTGAGCAATCTTTTTGTCGTGCAGCGCTTCTGCGACCTGGATGAATTCTCTTATTTCACTCTTGTTTATCAGTGCATTGAGTGAACCCACGCAATTTATTTTCAGGATACTGCCCCAGTTCTTATATTCTTTGTAGATGCTGAATAGTGTTGGGTTATCCCGAAAAGCAGTAATATGATCAGGGCGGTCATGTTCAGGATAACGCAGCAAGAACCCAGAGGCGTATTTTTTAATCTCAAAAAAATTTAATATTCCAGTGCGCGGGGCCAGGGGCGCGTGAGCCAGGTCAAGGAAAGAGCCGCACTCATACACCGGAATCTTCGGTTCATTCCGGTACTCCAGCAGCAGTCTGGTATCCGGCTGGTTGTTTCTTTTAAAGAAATCAGCCGCCTCTTTATAGGAAATAACCCGGCGTCTGATCGGCAGGTCAGCCTCTACAATCTCAGCCATTTTTTCCTTTAACAGCTTCAGATTGCTGCTTTCAACCTCTTTTTTACCTACAAAATAGTAGAAATAACCGTTACCTAAAGAATGACCGATTACCAGTCTCTGTTTGGGGAAAAGGTCTCTGGCTGCTATTGTAAGCAGGAAACATAGGGAGCGGCGGTAGATATCGGCCCCCTCCCGGGAATTTAAGAATACCGGCGTTAAATAGGAGTTTACTTCAAGTCTAAAGGTAAGACTGGCAATATCGTTATTAACCTTCACAGCAACCAGAGGATAGGTTTTATTTAAGAAGTCGCTATGCACGAGGATATTTTCAACTGGAGTCCCGGTGGGGTATTTTTTTCGAATTCCTGAAGGAAAGGTTATGTTTACTATCATTGGGTCAGCCTAAGGCTGCGATCTCTTCGCCGGAGAGGCTCTTCTGAATAGTAATACCCTTTTCCGCCGACGTTTGTACAATTACATATTCAGAGACTTTATTGCCTTTTTCATCAAATACTATTCGTACTACGGGGAATTTGGGATTGCCGGGATTGGCTTTGGTAACCTTGGCCACTGCGTTGGTTGAAAGACGTACCAGGCTTCCAAGCGGGTACAGGGATATACAATAAATTAGTACCCGGATTACGCTTTCATCGTAAAGGGTGCGGCTGCTTTTTATCAGCTCCAGTAGTGCCGTATGAGCATCCCTGCCCTCTCTATAGGCCCGGTGAGTAACCATAGCCTCATAGGAGCAGGTCAGGGCGATAATTTTAGAATAGAGTGATATCTTATCGCCGCGCAAGTTCTGCGGGTAGCCTGTGCCATTCATTCGTTCATGGTGCTGAAGAGCGGCAAGAGGTATCTCTTCTGTCAAAGAAAGGCTTTTAAGGATTTTATAACCCAGAACAGTATGGGCTTTGACCATTTTTTGCTCCTGGGGGCTCAATTGTTTGGCATTAAGATATAATATTTCCGGGATCTTCACCATGCCGATATCATGAAGCAAAGCAGCCAGTCCCAGTTCAATCATTTTGAAGGGAGGTAATTTTAATACTTCACCAATTGCCAGAGAGAGCAGGGTAGTATTGAGGCAGTGAGCCGGGAGATAGTTATCCTGGGGATAGTTGAAATCCTGAAGGCTGAGCAGGAAATCTTTGTTTTCTTTTACCATCTGGATAATATCTTTAACCTTCTGATTAATTCCTACCATATCAAGCTTATTACTCTGCCTGAAGATTTTGAATTGATCGGTGATATAGCTCAAAACCGTGAAATAGAATTTTTTGGAAATTTCTGATTTTTTTTTCTCTTTAAGGTCACGATCCAGAACTGCAGTGATGGTGCTGCCTTCGGTTTCTGCTTCATAAGCTGCGGATGTGGGGGCCTCTTGAAGTTTACCATCTGAAAATATGGTATTAAAGTCCCAGAGCTTAAGGCGATTGACGAGCTCAACGCTTATGGGCGTATCCGGCGAGAGGATAATATAACCTTCAGCTAAGTATGTCGGTTCATCAAAATAAGCATTTGCTCTCAGGCTTGATGTCTGTACGGTATCCATTTAATCCGACCTCCAAATGTATCCTTTGAAGTAAAATTTTGCTATAATAACAAGATTATTAGCTATTATAGTATAGAGTTCTATCTTAATTATAGGAGTACCTTATGAAATTTAAAGTTATTTTTATAGTATTTAACCTGGTTATTGTTTTTTCCTTTGCCTTTATCTTTTTTATGCCTCTTCTGCTGCTGGGACAGGAGTATTTTTCCCTAACCTTTAAACATAATCTTATTCCGGCTCTGCTCTTTGTCTTTACTTTTATTATTATAAATTCCTACTTTTTAAGCAACTGGAAGCTCTTTAATCTTCTGGAAGCGGAAAACTGGCCCCAGTTAATAGAGTTTCTGGAAGAAGAGATTTTTATCAAGAACCGCGTTCGAGGCGCTTATATTAAAATGTTAATCAATGCTTACCTGTTCTCATCAACTATAGAGAAGATTGCCAGCCTTGAGGCCCGGGTTGCTGAAAAAAAACCTTTTTTAATAAATCGTTATGCAATTCATTTTGGTATACCTTACCTCCTGAAAAGGCCTCCCGGGGAGGCGGAGAATTATTTCAGCAGGCTTATTGCAGCGCCTAAAGTACACAGCAGAGTGTGGGTAGAGTGGAATTATGCTTTCAGCTTGATGCAGCAGCATAAATTCAACGATGCGAAAGAAACCCTTATGGCACTGGCGGAGAGTAAGAGGGATCATCTCGTGTTGCTGCTTACCCTTTATCTATTGGATTCCTTTTCAAAAAATGATGCTGCAGTAGCAGCCGCTGTATCGGCGGATTGTGAATATCTGAAGAAGCGTTATACACAGAATAATTTTCAGAAAAAGCTGGATCGCTCACAGAAAAATATTGAGGTGTTGCTGCTTTCTCAGATATTTAATGATGCCCTTGGCTGGCTTTTTCCCCCCGAGAGTGATCTAACAAGTTCATCCACGAGAGTTATAAATTAGATTACTATTACCGGAGACCGGAATTGAACCGGTACGGCCCTTGCGGGCCAGAGGATTTTAAGTCCTCTGTGTCTACCAAATTCCACCACTCCGGCATTTGGTCATCTAAAAAATATACAGGAGCTGCCATTCTCTGGTCAAGAGTAAATTTCCGGTGAATCGGTAAATCCGGCATTTTTACAAAGCCAGGTTTATCATCCTGTTGAGCCTGCCGACAAGCTGTGCTGGATTCTTTACCTCGATTCCCTCAATAAGGAGAGCCTGTTCATAAAGCAGGCGGCTGATGTCGCCAAATAACTCTTCATCCTTAATATCTCCCAGCTTCTTTATGATCTCATGGTTGGGGTTTACTTCCAGTATTGGCTTGGTCGCAGGGATTTCCTTCTGTCCCATGGCTTTAAAGATTTGCTGCATCTGAAAACTGGGATCTTTTTCATCAGCCAGAATACAGGAAGGAGAGTCAATCAATGCTGTACTGGCCCTTACCTCTTTCACATCATCCTTTAAAACCCTGGCAATTCTCTTCACTAATGGGGTTATAGTTTTCTCTTCTTTTTTATCCTCTTCGCTTTTTAAGTCTTCTGCAGCATCACTTCGATTTATTGCTTTGAGCTCGGTATCTTTGTAGCGGTCAATAACGGAGATGATAATTTCATCAATCTCATCATCCATAATCAGTACCTCAATACCCCTTTTCTTATAAGCCTCGAGCAGGGGGGAGGCTTTAAGATTAGCTTCATTCTCTCCGGTTATGTAATAGATCGCTTTCTGGTCGCTTAACATCCGTTCTTTATAGCTGTTAAGACTGGTTAGTCCCTCCTGGGAAGTGGATTTGAAGCGCACCAGCTCAAGCAGAGTATCCCTGTTGGCTGAATCCTGGAAGAGACCTTCTTTAATCGGTCTGCCGAACTCTTTATAAAAATTCTCATATTTACTCATGTTATGCCTAGCAATTTTTTTAAGTTCATTGAGGATTTTTTTAACGGCGGTGCTGCGTATTTTGGCGAGTATTTTGTTTTGCTGCAGTATCTCTCTGTTCACATTCAGGGGGAGATCGTCTGAGTCGATAATTCCCTGGATAAAGCGCAGGTAAGTGGGTAACAGCTCTTTCTCATCATCGGTAATGAATACTCGCCGAACGTAGAGTTTGACTCCCGGTCGATAATTAGCAAAGTAGAGGTCGAAGGGAGCTTTGCTGGGAATGTAAAAGAGTGTTGTATATTGCAGGGCACCCTCTACCTGGGTATGAATGAAATGTAAGGGATCTTCGTTGTCATGAGATATTGTTTTATAGAAGCTGTTATAATCTTCGTCGGTGATTTTAGATTTCGGCCGCATCCAGAGTGCGGAAGCGGAATTAATCTGTTCCACCTTGTTCTCTTTTTTCTCAATTCTTTTTTCACCCTCTCCTTTAAAGCGGCTCTCCTGGTAATGGAGAAAGATAGGAAAGGCAATATGGTTTGAATATTTCTGGATTATATTCTCGATTTGCCAGCGTTCTGCAAATTTTTTACCATCCTCATTCAAGTATAGGGTTACTTCAGTTCCCGGCTGTTTTTTTTCCGCTTCAGTTATTTCAAACTCTCCCTGGCCGTCACTTATCCATCTATGGGCTTTTTCTTCACCCGCTTTAAGGCTGGTAACTTCAATCCTGTCGGCTACCATAAAGGAGGAGTAAAAGCCGACACCAAACTGGCCGATCAGGTTGGAGTCTGTTTTTACATCGCCGCTGAGAGATTCGACAAAGTGTTGGGTTCCGGAGCTGGCTATGGTTCCCAGGTTTTTTTCCAGATCCTCAGCGCTCATACCGATGCCGGTATCTGATACCGATATGGTATGCTGTTTGTGATTTTTAAAGCTGATATCGATTTTAGGGATAAAGGCAAAACCTTTGTAATCGTCATCAGTCAATGTAAGGTATCTCAGCCTGTCCAGGGCATCAGAGGCATTGGAGATGAGTTCTCTTAAGAATACTTCCGGGTGGGAGTATAGAGAGTGAATGATCAAATGAAGCATTCTGCTTACTTCGGCCTGGAATTTATACTTTCCCATATTTAAGTCTCCTGAATTGTATTTTTAGATTAATAGCTATAATTTAATAATTGTTCACTTTAAGGTCAAAGGAAATCAGTGGAGGAGATGTTGAGTAGTAAAAATGTTCCTGTTTCACAGCCTATGTGGGCGGCTACAACCGGACATTTGGCCATTAGAAGGAAGAATATCGGTTTTTCCTCAGAAGAGAGGGTCTCAAAATTGCCCTGCCCCTTGCTGATTATAAGCTGGGCCTGATTGTAAGCTTCTGAAAACTCCGGCGAGCAGAGTGATAGAAGTGTGCCGGGAGCATCGACTCCATTCGTAATAACCCGTGCGACGCCGGTAATTCCGCATTCCTCGGCATCAGCCACTAATGCATCATTTATAATCGCTCCACCTTTAACTGCAAAGGTAATTTTTTTGTCTGGATAGAGTCTCTTGATCTCTTCAATCAGCAAGCGGTCAAAGACTATCTCACCGGCATTATCCCCGAGGTAGAGAATATTTTCAGCCTGTTTTAGAGCGCTTTCAAAAGCGGGATAATTAAAAAACTCTTCCTCCTCCTCTTTAACCGCCCGCTCTTCCTTGATCAACAGCTCTCTTACGTTTTCAGTGATATCGTTGGAGTTATATATGCCGTAATCGATTATATTTCCGACAATAGAGATCTCAACTGCTTCAATAAGCGGGTTCGGCGATGATGCAATTCTCTTTTTCAGCTCGTTATACATGGAAAAGGCAAATTTATTGCTCTTCTGTTTAATCTCCAGGTAAGGGTCCTTCCGCCGGGTTATATCGGTTACCAGGCGGTAGACAAGACGGCCCATTTCAGGAGGCGAAGAGTTCAGAGAGAAATCAGGGAGTTTTTGAGACAATTCAATAAGGATTCTATTTTGTGTTTTTTCATCAGCACCGGAAATTTTAGCTGCTTCTAATGCCTGCCTGAAAAAACAGACAATACAGCCGGGATAGGTTCTCAATTTATTGCCTCAGATACAAGCTTTTGGTCTTCTTTATAGCCTGTTTGAATTACTTTAAGCAATACCACTCAAATGCAGTTGAAGATGGAACATGCCGGTATGGTACTGCGATGGGCAATACCACCTGTGAAATGCGGTGTCTTGATTTCTCACGTAGGCTGAATTATAGTTGATCCATGGCTTTTTTAAATAAAAAAGTAATCAGATTTTTCAGTATGGCTTTGCTTTTATTAAGCCTTTTTATTCCCATAAAGGCGGCAGCAGGCCCGGTAAGCATAGCCTTTCTGGAAATAGTGAACAGCGGTGTGGATCCGCGCTACGACTATCTGGAGGGGATTATCAGGGGCATACTTCTCTATGATCTATCCACGGAAGAGGGCATAGATGTGGTGGACCGTGCTGATCTGGAAAGTATACTGAGCGAACAGGAACTCAAGCTCAACAATCTTACTGAAAATGAAAGTGCGGCACTTCAGGTTGGTAGAATATTGGGCGCTGATTATCTATTAAAAGGCGAGTATGTTTTCCTGGGCAAAGAAGTGCTGATAATAGTTAGCCTGATCGATGTAATTACCGCCCGCTCTCTGGCCTTTTCCGAACGCGGAAGCAGTGAAAACATGATTCATTCACTAGCCGAGCAGATATTTTTCCGCGTTACCGGAGAGAAAGTTGTGCTGCAGTCTGAGAATCGAGACCGTTCCATTATTTCGCTTAAAGACGAGACTCCGGGAAGCATAGCCCTGTACTCCCACCTGATAGGTGCCGAGATTTTTCTTGATGATGAATTTATCGGCTATACCACGGGCAATGCCAGGGTGCCCTTTTTAATTGAAAATCTTTATCCCGGGAAACACCTGGTACGGATCCAGCTCCATTCCTTTGGCGTGGTAAAACAGCCGGAAATTATTTTTGAAGACTGGCAGGAAGAGGTACAGGTAAAACCTGGCAAACAACATGTTATTCGGGCCAAAGCTTATCACTTTAATGAGCAGCTTTATGATTTAATAAAACTGCTTCGTGAAGATATCAGTATCCGCTCTATTAATATAGAAAAGACCGTAATCCGCCGCCATGAGGTTTCCTTTGTCAACCGTCGGGGAGAAGAGGTGATAATCCAGCTTGATCTCAAAGCGGCAGCGGGGGATGAGAAGATAGATATTGAGGCGGTTCTTACCTATCAGGGCGAGGTGTTTACTTTCATGGTGAGTGTAAAAGAGGGAGAGCGAAAAGAGCTTAAGCAAGAGATAG
>DRHE01000009.1 GCA_011049745.1 Spirochaetales bacterium
GGTTTTTTGCATATCGGGATCGCTTCCTTCAACATTACTGATCTGTTATTGTCAATTGAAATAGGCAGATCGACCTCTTCCTGAACCATCTCAATCATCCAGCAGAGGTCTTCAGGCTTATTAGAAGCTGTCCCAAGATTTACATCAATATAATCGGCCTTTGCATCAGCCTGCTTTCTGGCCCATTCCTTTATCACATCCCCATCTTTATTAACGATTGCCTGTTTTATATCCTTAAAACCGGCATTGATCCTTTCTCCTATGAAAATCAATTTTTCTCTCCTTTTTAATATAATCTATCAATCGTTGTTTGAATTTTATTTATTGCTTCAGGATGAGCCATGACTAAAATATCCGCTCCTGCCTGAAGGTAAACACCTGCACATGTAGCCTCCCACATGGGACCGCGCTTTTCAAGCCTTCCCCAACCGGGCAGAACATCCTCATCCGCAATAGCCTCTTTGATTCTCCAGACCTCTCCGCCCACATCACATATTTGCGGGGTTGCCATGAGCTTATCCCCTTTAAGACCGGCGATACGCGCTCTTTCCAATATTGTATAAACATAGTCAAAACCGTAACCCAGGGCCGCTGTGGTTTGAAACATCACCACATTCTTTAAGTCAAAGCCGTCATCCTGAAGCAGAATATTTACCTGTTTTCCAATATTGATATCCACAGGCGCTTCAGATATTATTTTCTGCTTATCTGCCTTACAGATTGCAGAAATTGTCTTGTAATTGCCCTCTTTTGCAGAACCTATAAGGACATTTTCACCCACTGCTGCCTGGGAACATTCAGGAAGCACCAGATTGTCCTTTTCCTCATCACCGCATCCCCATACTATCAGGGGAACATCCACGGCTTTGAGAACATCCTCAACAACCTTTGCACAATCTGAAGCAGAAGTATCTTTTTCAGCAGGATCCGCCCCGATCATCTTCAGGTTTATAAGATCAACCCCATATTCTTCAACAGATTTCTGAGCCCATTCAACAGGAGAATTAATTTCCTTGCCGATAGCATTTTTTAAGACATCCGGCCATCCGGGGACCATATCGGCGACATACCCTGCAATAACCGGTTTATGGGGTATCTCCCCTTCAAAGGTCAGACAAGGCAGTGTCGTCTGCCCTCCCACAGTTACTGTTTTGGCTCTGGTGCCTCCCTGTTCTTTTGTAGCTCCAATCGTTACCTCGTTTATTTGAGCTGTCCATCTCTCTTTAACATCAGGAATTTCCATTAATACCTCCTATTTTTTCAATAATTAGATCTATATAACCCGGGGTCGGGGAATCAGAAAGGCTGGTTAAAGGTTTATCTTCATATACAATCTCTTCCAGTTTCGCATCATAGGGTATGTCACAGATATGTTCAGATTTCAGTCCGGACAATCTTCTGTGCACCTCATCTTTTCTCCCATCTCTTACCATGTTGGTAACCAGGAATTTTTTCTTTATTCGACTCTTCAGATCCTCGGTAAGATTCTCTATTCTTTCAGCACAATCAAAAGAGAGTGGGTTATCGTTTACAACGACAATAAGGCTATCGATATATTGGGTAGTTCTGCGGCTTATATGCTCAAGGCCTGCCTCATTGTCAATAACCACCCAGGAGTAGGAAGGGTACAGATCCTGACTGAATTTTCTGATCATGTTGTTCAGGGAGCAGTAACAACCCGAACCCTCTCCTCTTCCCATTGTAATGAGATCAAAACCTGAAGCCTCTTCGATAATCTGATGCAAACCCGCTTCCACATAACTTGCCTTGGACATGCCTGCAGGAAAATTTTTCATTTCCTTTAGAACCTCTTCACGCAGATCCCCAATGGATTTGGCAGTCTCTACGCCCAGAAGCGTTCCCAAATTGGAATCCGGATCCGCATCAACAGCTAAAACAGGTCCCATCCCCTTTTCACAGAGATGGAGTACGAGCAAAGCGGCTATTGTTGACTTGCCTGTTCCTCCTTTGCCTGCTACTGCTATGCTTTTTGCCACACTTATTTCCTCCGGAACATCTCAATATCAGTATGGGGCAGAAACATTGCTTTTTTAAACTCTTCCACATAATCATTAGCCCCCATTAAATCATAATAGGTCGTGCGTTCTCTGATTTTCTCAACCTTGTAAAAAGCTTGCTTGTAAAAAGCAACTATTTTCGCACCTTTAATCGATGCATTGCCTACAAATTCGATTCTATCCCGGGGTAAATCCGGGATTAAACCGATATTAATTGAATTTTCAATATTGATGTAATTTCCAAACGCGCCTGCAATATAAAAATGTTTGATATCTAAAAAATCTAATTCAAGCCGCCCAATGAGAATACTCATAGCTGCAAAAATTGCCGCTTTAGCTGTAATTACACTTTCAATATCCGCTTCTGTAATAAATACAGGCTTCCTGGTCTGACTCTGCTGGCTGTCCGCAATAATAAATCCCCTTATTCCATCGAAATATTGAATTCGGTCTGAATTGCGCTCTTTGGGGATTATAAACTTACCCGAACGGTCTATTAATTTCTCATTCAAAAGGACACTTACAAGATCAATGATTCCTGAACCGCAGATACCCCTGGGAGGTAAATCACCGATTGTTTTATATTTTATTTCCCTATTTTCTACATAAACCTTTTCAATCGCTCCCTTTTCCGCCCTCATTCCACATTCTTCATTTATTACTTCAAGCGCCGGTCCTGCTGAGGCGGAACATGATACGAGCCATTCCTTATTTCCTATAACGATTTCACCATTGGTACCAATATCAATCAACATTGACAGCTCTTCTTTTTCATTGATCCCTGTAGCCAGAATGCCTGCCGTTATGTCGCTGCCGACCCAGCCGCTTATTCCAGGAAGAGAATAGAGCAGGCCTCTCGGATTAATCTCTATTCCCACTTCTGCGGCCCGGAGAGGAGGAGGAGCCACCGAGGTTGGAATGTATGGTGAACGCCGTATATTCTGAGTGGGGAGACCCAACAGAAAATGCCCCATAGCTGTATTACCGGCACAAACAATCGCAGTGATATATTTCAGATTAACCTTGTTATCCTTGGCAAGACCTCCGATCAGTCGATTAATATCATCAATTAAAAGCTGCTGAAGCTCAGCCGTTCCCTTTCTTTCGGCAGCTATCATTCGCCCGGTTACTTCCCTTCCATATATTCCTTGAGAATTGAAACAGGCTTTGGCATCGATAGTCCTCATTGAATTGGCATCAACTAAATGAGCAACTATGGTTGTGGTGCCCATATCCACAACAATCATATAATTTTTATCCTCTGTATTTCCCCCCTCAATATTCATAATCTCAGCAATGTCTCTTCTAAGACCCACAGTTGCGGTTATTCGGTAATCATGCTCCCTTAAGATTTTAGGGAGGCTTTTTATGATTTTCAGTCCCATCTGGGTGGAACGATACTTAAGTTTTTTCCTTACCGTATCACATACTCTCTGCTGGTCTGCATTGTTATTGCTCAAAGAGGGTTTTTCAAGCTCAAGGTAAATCTTTGCGATCAGCGGAGAGGGTATATATTCTTTTTTATACAATAATACCTGCTCAAAATCTCTAAATCGCTCGGCATCTTCATCTGCTATTATTTTTTCTTTTGCCCAGGTTTCTTCCGGGATCTCAATTACCAGATCATTCTTAATAAAGGTTTGACAGGCAAGGACAAAACCTTGCTGGATCTCCTCCCTGGTAAGCTTGGAGGAAACCTCCCCGTAAACCCTGCCCTTTTTAACAATCATTTTACAGCGTCCGCATATGCCATCCCCACCGCAGATATTATTTATGGTAATTTGCGCCTTTTGAGTTGCTTCGAGGAGCGTAGTGCCCTTTTTTACCCGCGCAGTTTTATTCTGAGGCTGAAAAGTAACAGAGTATTCAGACATTAAATAGTTCCATATTCAACTATTTCCAGGTATTACTTAAAAATGCCGGTATCTTCATTGCAGTCTCAGGTCCTATAATGACCTCTTTCCACTCTGATGTATCTTCTATTTCAGCTCTAAAAATAGGTAAGAGCCCAGGAATAATCAATTTACGGTGCTTCACCTTTTCAGAAGCCTTCTGTTCCTGAAGGGTTTTTACAACCTTTTCAGCAGAGATCTTATCACCGGCATAGGCGTTAAGAACACCCAGGCCTTCGGTGTCAACAACACTTATATAGGCAGGAATTTTGCTTCTTTCCACCTCTCCTGCTACGCTGAAGTAGGTCAATGAAAAGTTTGTAGTAAACAGCACAGGTGAGTTCTCGCCAGGGCTCCCGATCTCATACAATTTTGCTTCTACTGTGTTCGGGACCTGCGGGTCGGTAAAGATATCCTGTACTGTTGTCATTATGGGAAGGACTTCCCATGGGTCCAGCCCATTAATTAAAACAATTCCGGCATACTTTGCAGCAAATATACTGGCAAATACAGTCTCCGATTCAGGGGAATCTGAATCAATTTCAACCATCGCAGGATAGCCAAATGCTCCAAAGCGCTTCTTCAGGGCAGCCCTTCTTGCTATGGTCAAAAACCGGATGGTTTCTCCTATATTCTTACCATCAAAGGAAAGCACTATTTCTTCCACTCCTTTTTGTTTTGCCTTCAGGCTCAGTTCGGATAGTTCCTCCAGGTCTTTTCCTTCTACTGCAAGGGGTAATTTAGCGCCTGAAGCGATTTCAGCAAACGCTTCAATGTTCGAAGCATTCCCTTTGTAAACAAGAGGTTTTTCTGTTTTTATGGAATCTACGGCCTCTTTCATTGCGCCTGGGCTGCCGCCGATGAGAATAAGTGGGATATCACTTTTGTCAGCCGCTAATCTTGCCCGTCCAGCCGGATCCTCGCATCCTTCAATCTCTACGGCACAGAATGCAACCCTCAATTTATTCCCTACTCTTTCGAAGACACTCCTGTTTATCTTATCCACCATGGCTTCTGCTTCATCATTTGAAAGAGATGATGGGATTCGAACAGCAATTCCAGCAGGCCGATGAAACTTCTCCTCATGCCTGAACATCACTGTTTCCTGGCCGAACTCAAATTTCTTATCATCAGTTCCTATCTTAACCAGTTTCATGGGTGGGGCCGAAGCCTCGGCAAGAGCTGCCTCTCCCTCTTCAGAAAGGTGGGGACAGTCAGTCAATGCCTTCTGCTTGGCGGCCACCTGCATGGCAAAGGCCATACAAGTGGGAAAACCACACTCCTTACAATTCGTTTTAGGCAGGTTTTTATAGATCTGCATCCCTGTTAAAGCCATCAGTTTCTCCTTTTTCTCCCTCTTAAAATAATGCTTCCATTTCAAGGGCCGGATGTCCCGCTTTTTGTAAATATTCCAAAAGCTTTTCCGGATCTTCTGTATCTTCCTCTGTGGCTATTTTACCGTAAAGATCAGAAAGACCCATTTTTTCAAGCTGTGCTTGAAGCCTTTCTCCCACTTCTTCTTTCAGCAGCTTGGACATCCAGACAATCCTTTTTTGACCCTCTTCAGCAGAGATAAATTTTGGACTGCTGATATAGACCTTCCCTATTCCAATAAATCCAGGTGTCTGAATTCCGCCGCCAATCTGACCTGCCAATGTAGAAAAGGTCATACCGCAGGGTGTCATTCCCAGAAAATCCCTGTCAACGATCATCACCCCATTGGCTTCCGGAACAATAGCAACAATACATTCAAAACAGCCGCATGAAGTCATAGGTTCTTCTAATATTGAATAGGCGTTGAACTTCTTCAAATTTCCATTCGATTTTACCTCAATATAATCATTAATATTCTGCCACTGACCTCTTATAGGATCAATACAGGAACCCTTTTTAACAGGTTCGTTAGGCCCATGTTCGTCAATCCGAAAAGAAGCCTTACAGTCAAGCCATGTATAAGCCCCGCACAAACCGAGCCGCTGAGGTGTAACAATACAGACATGATTAGGCGCATAGGACTGGCAGAGCGTGCATGAGTAGTAATCTTCAACATCTTCATCCGTCATCCCCCCTATCCTCTCATCCCTCTGATGATAGATCGCCCTTGCTGTTTCGATTAATTCCGCTACCTTATCCTTATCTGTGTAAATTTTAACCTGAACTCTATCAACTATTTTGGTAAACTCTTCGTGCATCTTTGCCAGAAGAATCTCACCAAAATGTTTTATTTTGAACCCTTTTTCATGAGCCTCCTTGCTAATTCTTACCCAGACAATAGCACGCTGTCCCATATGGAAAATTCCGTTCGCACATCCAATAAACTCATGAATTCTCCTTTCAAGCACAGATTCAAAATCTTCCTCAAACTCACGACCTGCAACCTCAACAACTATGCCAAGGGGATAGGCTTGCCCCTCTTCCATTTCATCTACCTCCGGGCCTATAACCTCGATTTTGTTGTCCTCGACCTGATCTATGGGGTTCATCCTTAAGAGCTCAAAAGCATCGCTGTTTTTCCCACCGAATTGAACAAACATATTTTCTGCCCGGACTCTCTCACCTTCAAATCCTGCTCCGTATGGGACAGGAATGGGGATTTCCTCGAGCTTAATGGTAAGACCGCGCAGTTCGATGGCACGGCTTATGATCTCATCGAGCTTAATTCCGGAAATAACATGCTCGTAGGTGCATATACCTGTGGGAAGAATCTGAGGAATATTTACATCTGAGATAACAGGAAACCCGAAATTAATGGCGCCCGCTGCAGTCGCAAACTTTTCATCGATGATGAGCTGTTCATCATCAACCCCATCATCCGAACCGAGCGCCATAACAAAGGCATACACTCTGTCTTTATTGTACAGCAGGATATCCCGGGCTGCTTTGAAATTTCCCGGTTCAATACCGCCAAAGGTCATTGCAGACCTGGCAGCGAAATTAAGGGCATGAATCGCCGCAGTGATCTCTTTTCCGTATGGAACCAAAAATGTATCCCAGTTCATCTCAATCCCTTCTTCAGCCAATTGCTCGGCAATAGAGCGGCCATTGGTATTCCCGGCCATGAAAACAAGGATGCTCCTTTCCTGAAAACCACGGATAAGTTTCACTGCCTGTTCATTGTTTTCAGTACATCCGACAATAGCTGCAAAACCGGGCATTCTTCCGTCCACGAGTTTGATTCCCTGTAATCTTAAAATATTATCGTTTGTAAATCCTAACCATATTCCCCCTACCGGATTAGAGCCGTTTACATATTTTAAAGATTCAATCGCCTCTTCAGCAATCAGAGTAGCAACTCCGGAATCAAGTGTATCCCCCAGGTAGGGAAGCCATAAATCATCCGATGGGATACTCCTAAGAAGTTTCCTTGCCTCTTGCAGGGAATATTCCAGGTCCCCCAGCTTCTCCACCTTTTGGCCCAGGAAAAGCAGAATAATAGGCAGATAATAAGCCGTACTGGGATAGGCGATCGGTGCTTGTTTCCCTTTTGCCTTAATTGCCTTTTTAAGATCATTTTCTGCCCTTTCGACAAGCCTGTGTGCTCCACGAATTGCTGCAGTTGCAATTATTTTTGACATCCTAAAACTCCTTATCCTGTTCTTTTAACATAATTATTCAGCGAAACTGACCTCTCTGCTTTTCGCAGCCACCAGTCCAAGCGCTTCGGCGCTTTTTTTGCGCCTGCACGCAGGGCAGAGTGAAGCGCGTTTACGGAATTCCTTCCATTCGATCTTAATCTTATCGAACATCTGCCTGCTAACCGGTTCGGTGACCAGGTTAGCTCCGCATTCTTTGCATACCAGCAGCTTTGCCCGGCCCTTGAAGGGAAAAATTTCCGCCTCGCCTGTACTCTCGTGAATCCTCACCTCTATTGTGCCCACGGGACACACGGCAGCACATGCTCCACAGGCAATACATTCCTCCGCAGTCAGATCAAATGGCGGAGCCACAATGCGGTCCACCCCGCGTCCCGTAAAGCCGATGGCCGAGCAGCCAATAACTTCCTCGCACACGCTTGTACACAGGCCGCACAGTACACAGTTGTGCCTGTCTCTTATACACATCT
>DRHE01000010.1 GCA_011049745.1 Spirochaetales bacterium
AGCAGTATCCCCTTTGAATCTTTTAGATCGTAAATGTCAGTTATGGTAAAGAAATATGGTTGTTTTCGCAGCCGCAATTCTAAATAGCGCAGAGCTGTTTCGCTTTCTTTCTTTTTTTGGGCAATCCCCTGATAGTGGACATTGTAAAAGCCAAGCAGATAAGCTGCCTGACAGATACTCTGTTCTTCGGCAAGCTTATTATCCTTTGCTCGAAATTCTTGAATTATTAAGCTTGTCAGATGCGCCCAGAAACGAAAGGAAAAATCAGTGGGTTCTATAATTGAGCTAACAGCCTGCCCGGGTCGGGTAAGGACTTTATTGTAAAGCTCTTTTAAGACCAGGCCTATCTGTTTAAAAATTGCCCTCAACTTCTGCTGCATATAGGCGGAATTTTTCTGTTGATTTAGATAGATTTTAATCTTTTGAACTGAATATTCCAGCATTTTATGTGATAATAATCCGGCGGTAATTACCAGGCTGCTGATGTCATCCGGAAAGAGCATGCGAATAATACCGGTATCTGTTAGATCCTTTCTTACTAATAAAGATACTAAATCAGACTTTATATTAATCGCAGTAACTAAAGTTACCGGCAGGGTTAATCCCAGGCTCTCTTCAGTGGGAAAAGGAAGCTCAGGATTTTTCTCAAGTTTTTTATAAGCTCTTTGAATAGCATCCGGAAAATAAGAGGGGATTTCTATTGTAGTAATACTTTGCTTATCATTCTGCAGAGTAACCTTACCATCAGCAGCAAGTATATTCAATTGCTCAACTATTTCGCCGCCCGTTAGACTGCGCAAACGCTCTATCTCCGGATCCTTGTCGCCGAACTTTTCAGCATATTTCTGGCAATATGCAACAAACTCAACAAAATCCAGATTTGAGCTTTTCTTTTTCATGGCAAACTGTTTGAGCAGTGCAAATATCAGGTCAGTCGAAGGCATTTCTACGAACTCCTTGGTGAAATAAAGCTGCCATAATATCAAGTTTCAAATTTAATCCTAATTCCCCTGTTTTCATTTGTCAATATAAAGCTCCATCCATGAAGAATTGATTGCTGCCTTGCTTACCATGTACATCTATAAAATCAGAGAGTGTGGTACCTCTGTTCTTTATCGCCTGCTGCAGAACTTCGCTGATAGCGTTTAAGAGTATTTCCATCTGACTGCCGGTAAGCTTATTGCCGCTGGTGAAAGGGAGGATCCCGGCCAGAAACAGGGCTTCATCAACGTAGATATTACCCAAACCGGCGAGCAGTGATTGATCCAGGAGTAGAGCCTTCAAAGGCCGCTTACTGCTTTTCAAGGCTGTTGACAGAGAAACGCTGTCTATTTCAAGAGCATCGGGGCCCAATTTTTTTGTTCTGATATACCTACTGATATCTCCTTTGGAAATAATCTCCAGACGTCCGAATTTTCTTATATCACGATAACTGAGCTTTTTATTATAATTTTTAAAATAGAAATCAAGATGGGTATGTTTAGCCGGTATTGCCTCATAACCGTTAAGAAAAAGCTGTCCGCTCATGCGTAGATGAATGCTCACAACAACTTCAGTTGACAGCACCAGGAAGAGATATTTCCCATACCGATAGATCCTTTTAATTCTCAGGCCGCAGATTATCCGCCTGAAACTCTCTTCGTCCCCATTAATAATTTTGCTGCAGCGGATATCAAGAGCAACAATTTGTTTGTTTACAAGGTGATTATTAAGCCCGCGGGCTATTGTTTCAACTTCTGGTAATTCCGGCATTAATAAACTAGGAGGAAAGCTCTTCGAATATTCGAGTCATTTTTTGCTCAATTACTTCGATATCTTTAAAAGTGACATCGTGGTGAGCAACAAAACGGATCCAGCCATCTTCAGGAGGATAGGTCAGGATTCCATGTTTCTTAAGGATTTCGACAAACCGATTCTCCAATCCTATATATTTATCTTTTATGAAACGAATAAAAAACATATTTATCTTTGTACGTGACGGTTTCATTTCCACCAGACCACCAGAGGTCAAAAGAGCAGCCAGGATCTCTGCTTTCCGGTGGTCCTCGCCCAGACTATGAACAGTGGTCTTTAGCGCTACCAGACCGGCAGCCGCTAAAAAGCCTGCCTGGCGCAAGCCGCCGCCCATAATCTTCCTTTTACGGCGAGCCTGGTCAATAAAATCCTGCCTGCCGACCAGTAGCGAACCTACAGGCGCGCAAAGCCCTTTGGAAAGACAGAACATCACGGAATCTGCAAAAGCGGCAATATCACGGGCATCCACGCCCAGGTAAACGGCAGCGTTAAAAATACGGGCACCGTCAAGATGAACCGGAATCTTTAATCCGGAGGCTTGTCTGTATATGTGCTCCATTTCTTCAAGAGGCATTACGTCCCCTTGGGAGAGCGCATTTTCCAATACAATTAAACCGGTGTGCGGGTAGTGGATGTTTTGAGCTTTTCGCACCCGGGATTCAATTTCCGGCCATTCAGGGTAGCTCAAAACCGGCCAAAAAGTGCGCAGCTGTACAGCGGCTATAACCGCAGAGGCTCCAGCTTCATGCTGGACAACATGAGAATGTTCGGAAAGTACAACCTCATCACCGTGACGGCAATGAGTAAAAATTGCCAACTGGTTACCAAAGGTACCGGAAGGAACAAATAATGCTGCCTCTTTACCCAGCAGCCGGGCAGTATAACTTTCCAGGGAATTTATGGTCGGATCTTCCTGAAGTACATCGTCCCCGACCTCAGCTTCGAATATCGCCTTCCTCATTTCAGGGGTAGGAAGGGTAACCGTGTCTGAACGTAAATCAATGTATCTTTGTTTCATAATCCATTAAATCTCCTCCGCACCGGTGATGCGGAATCAATATCTACATCCGGGGCACCGGTCTGATCTTGATTCATCAAAGGACTTATTTCTAAAACACCCTTTTCAAGGGGTTTATTTTTAATAATTTGATTGGGACCGTAAAAGCCCTTTTGCAGCCTGGTCAATGAATAAACCATGGTTCGGGGTCCGAGGAAAGTACCGGGATCAGTAACAGAGCTGCAGCCCACCTGTGAGTAATCGCCCAGCACCAGGCCCAGCTTCTTGAGACCCGTATCGTACTTTACATCATCAACCTTGACTATTATGTTCTTTTGTTTAGCAACAGGCAGCATACTAGAAAATATACCGAAATTCGCGGCAGTTACCTGGTTGCCGAAATGAGTACCGAAGCCGAGCAGACTGTCGCCTACATAAGAGGGGTGAGGAAAATCAGCATAATCCAGAAACACAGCATTTTTTGCTTCACAGCCTAAAATGCAGCCGGCGCCGCTAATAACATCTCCCCGAAAGAAGCATCCCGGTCGGATGTCATTTTCCGCACCTATTATAACCGGTCCCTTCAGACAGCTTCCCGGCTGCAGGGTGGTGTTTTCACCAATAAAGATATCTCCCCTATCAAGGAAAAGAGCAGCTCCTATAACCTGCGCCCCTTTGCTGATAAACAATCTGCCCGGTCCGCCATTTGCAGGGCCAATTACTGTACTCGGTAAAAAAGTTACCTCGTCCCGGGCAAATACCTCAAACCTGCCATGAACCAGCGAGTTACCCGGAGGAGTGATGGATCTATATCGGCCGCAGGAAGACGATTCTTCAGCCAGCCATTTTCTACAGTAATCAGCTATGCCGGCAATAACTTCAATTACATTTCCATAATATTTATCAGAAAATAACTCTCCATGGATAAAATTGTGTTCAGTAAAATTAAAATAATAAAAACTTTTCAGTTTCTCAGGTATATTTTCTCTATTTTTCCTTTCAATCCGCATAGACTATAGTATACTATAAAAATCATTCCGGGTAAGGCCCTCTCTAATTTATCGGTCGAGGGAAATGCTTTTCAGTACGATAAGTGGAATAGGGAAACCAGATAGACCTGCAAAGGAAACTTAAGTGTTTATTAAAAAGGAAGTCGGACAAGAAGAGATAATTCTTAATATATCAGGACCACTTAATGATAATACCACAGCCGAGTGTGAGAAATATCTTGATGACATCGTTGCCGGAACTCACCGGATTGTTACGGTCAATATGGCTGAGGTAGATTCAATAAATTCCACCTGCCTGGGGAAAATCCTGCGTACCAGTCAGCTGCTTCTTGCCCAGAATAGATTGTTCCGAATTGTCGGCTGCAGCGACTTGCTATATAGCACATTCCGGAAATTAAAGGTTGAGAATTTGATTATGATAGAAAAGACGCCGGCGCTATAAAAAGTTGAGCTTATTAGAAAAGGGGTTCCGTAATCCGAACCCCTTTTTGGGCGGCACTGGAATCGAACCAGCGACCCCGTGCGTGTCGAGCACGTACTCTAACCAGCTGAGCTAGCCGCCCTTAACCACTTAAATAGAATAAATTACCCCTTTTGTCAATATAGCCAAAACGGGCATATTGAAGCTGGTATTCTATCGATTGAGTGCTGAAACCACCCTTTCCAATACCGTTTTACGATCGAGGGGCTTTACAATATAATTCTTAGCTCCGAGCATCAGGGATTTTTTTACCAGATCCTGCTTGCCAAGGGCACTTATCATTATGATCTTTGCCTCTTTATCAAATTCCAATATCTTGGTTAAGGCAGTTACACCATCCATTTTTGGCATGGTAATATCCATAGTAACCAGGTCAACATTGGGATATAGCTCTTTATATTTTTCCAACCCCTCTTCGCCGTCACCGGCGGTACCGGCAATATTGAATCCCTCGGAAGTTAATATTTGACCAATTTGCTTGGCAACAAACATGGAATCGTCCACAATCAAAACACTGAAAGCAGTGCCGTCTTCCCTTAATCCCTCCGGGGGTCTTTCATTAATACTTGGAAAATCAGATTTTGTTTTCATAAATGTTCCTCCAAACCTCTCTCGCGAATAGCTACGTTTATCTCTATCTTGCCTTGAGGCATTTCAATCGGTACAATAAGGGTCTCAACTCCCGCATTTGAAACTTCAAGATTCTGACCGGTAATCAGCGCCGGCGGAGTCAAATCGAACTTGAAGCCTAAATCGTAGAGTTTGGTAACAGCCTGAGCAGTAATCATATTTGCCAATTCACTGATTGTGGCTTTCGCCAGATCATCAAAATCCGATAGTTCTTCACCATTCATTACCGAAGCAATAGCTAGAGCGGTTTCTCTGGACATATCGATGAGAACTCTACCTTCAACATCACCCGCCAGCCCTACAATAACAGTAATACCAAGCACAGGGTGACTTGTCGACTTCAAGTATAAGTCCCCCCTGGTCAGCTCACTGCCTACAACTTCCTTCAGAACATTAAATGCAGATTCAACAAATGGGTTTATGTATTCAACTCGCATTAATTAAATTTACCTCCCTGGTTATAATTATTAGGTTTTATTCTTTTTATAAGCTATAATATTTCCTTCTTCAAGACGATACCAGCCATTCTCGCTGATTTCCTCATTGATCCCCAAAATCAAGATACCCCCCTCTTTGAGATGTTCCCTGAAATCGGTAAGCAAATGATCCTGTAGAGAAAGGTTGAAAAAAGAGAGGATATCACGGGCGATTATAAGGTCGAGTTTTGGAAATTCAGTTTTATGAGTTAGGTCATGATATTCGAAAATGATATTAGCCTTGATAGCGTCAAGAAATTTACATCCTTTATCCTGCTCAACTATGAGTTGAGCATTAAAAAAATATTCAGGTATTTCATTTCTATCCAGCTGTAGATTAGGGGCAGCTGAAATACTGAGTAAATCATTATCGCTGGACCATATTTTAAAGGGTGACTCAGGATATTTTATCCTGATTATAGAAGCTATTGAGTAAGATTCAAAACCGCGTCCGCAGCCGGGATTCCAGACGTTAAACATACCTTCCGGAGTATCCGGCATCAGTTTCAATAAATTTTCTTTATAATCCGCCCCCCACAACCTGTTTGCATAAGGTGAGAAATAATTTTCAAGATATTGCCCTGCATCTTCAGGATGAGCAAGCTGGATTGGTTTATTCTCATCTTCCCGTAATGTTTTCCATTCTTTGAAACGAGTTTCAACCCATTTTCGATTCAAATCTGATACATAAAAAGATTTGAAGGTACGCAGAGTTTCAACAACAAAACTGTAATTC
>DRHE01000011.1 GCA_011049745.1 Spirochaetales bacterium
CGGCATATATTTCCGGCAGAAATCCGGCGATCAGCTTTTCTTCATTAACCTTAAGCTTGTTCACAGTAAGGGTCATTATCCTGACACAGGAAAGCGCTGAATCCGCACCCCTTATAAAAGGGGGTTTAGTCTCCTGAAAATCCGCATTGTATCCGGAGGGGAGTGCCCTTATAATGGACTTTATCTGCAGAGACTGAAGCGAGACTGAAGCAGCTCTTGCCCGCACCAGCTCCAGGACATCAGGGTTCTTCTTCTGCGGCATAATGGAGCTGCCCCGGCAGATATCATCAGGCAGAGTGAAATAGCCGAACTCCGGAATGGAAAAGAGGATGATATCCTGGGCGATTTTGCTTAAGGTAAGCATAACCTTTTCCACCGCATCCAGAATAACAGCCTCGATTTTGCCCCTGCTGTTATTCACGTAAAGAACATTGTTCTGCACCTTTTTAAATCCCAGGGCTTCGGCAACCTGCTCACGGTCAATCGGCAGGGGCACACCATAGCTGGCAGCCGATCCCAGTGGCGACATATTGTTGAGCTCATAAACGGCGGTGATCAAAGAGAGGTCATCAAGGATTTCCTCGGCAAAAGCGCCCGCCCAGAGCCCAACCGAGGAAGGCATGGCAAGCTGCATGTGAGTACGCCCGGGCATGGGCACTGAAGAGTTCTTTCCGGCAAAGTCCAGCAGCACTCGCACCAGATTCAGGCAATCCCGTTGAAAATCAAGGAGGAAACTACGTGAATAGAGACGTATGGCCGCAATTATCTGATCGTTGCGTGATCTGCCGGTATGGATCTTTTTTCCGGCTTCCCCTAACACGGCAGTCAGGTGGTTTTCAATGGCCGTATGGCAATCCTCTTCAGCCAGCTCTATTGTGAAATCTCCACTTTTATTCAACTCAATGATATGGCGCAGTTCCCGCCTCAGCCCGTGAAACTCCTCATTCTTAAGTATACCTATGGAATTGAGCATAGCTGCATGAGCAATACTGGCCACACAATCACTATTTATCAGGCGCCTGTCCAACAGGTAATCCTCGCCCACGGTGAAACTCTCAACCAGCTTATTCAGTGAATAATCCTTTTGCCACAACTTTGCCATGTATCATCCTCCCCCATTCAGGTTAGCAGCCTTTCACCTTAATACTCTTTCCTGCAATAATTCAGGTCATACTCAAGTTCATTTATACTTTATATAGATACTTGCCAGCCGTCATAGGCTACTTGAACCCCTTCAGCCGCAGCCGTTCCCACAAAAAATAGTTCCATACCTATGGCTATCTTATCCTTTTAAAGCCCTGCTGTAATCCCCTGTTCTTGCCGCTGCCTGTTACACCCCCAGCCGGTTCCGGCGAAGCTGTTCAGCCGGGCTTTGATCTGTTAAGGGCTGGTGTCCCGAAAGGGGTAATAGACATTCGTGGACTGCATCGATAATCCACTCCTTCTGCGGAAAGAAAGAGTTTTCCATCTCTGCCGGCGGGGTAATCCAGTTGCGGCTTCCCACTACTACCGGCGGACCATCCAGTTCGTCAAAGGCCGCCCGGGTAATCTGGGCGGCAATGGTGTTTAAGAAAGAACCGCGCTCGCAGCTGTCGGCAACCAGGAGCACCTTGCCGGTTTTCTTAACCGACTCGATTATTTTTTCATAGTTTAAGGGGTTGATAAAGCGAAGGTCGATCAGCTCAACAGAGAGGCCGTACCGGGACTCTAATATAACTGCCGCTTCCAGTGCTTTATAGAGAGCGGGCCCGATGGTTACAATGGTAAGATCGCTTCCCTGCCTCCGCAGAGCAGGCTCCCCCTCCTCAACCTCATAGTAACCTTCCGGCACACCCCCCTGCCGGAAAATCTCTCCCTGATCGTAGAGTTTCTGGCTTTCAAAAAAGATTACCGGGTCGGTGGTGCTTAAGGCCAGGTTCAGCATGCCCTTGGCATCGTATGGCGTCGCCGGATACATGACCTTCAAACCGGGAATATGGGCCACCAGAGAAGTCCAGTCCTGGGAGTGCTGGGCGCCATACTTGCTGCCCACCGAGACTCTTAAGACTAAGGGCATCTCCAGAACCCCTGCGGACATGGCCTGCCACTTTGCCATCTGGTTGAAAATCTGATCTCCGGCCCTGCCCATGAAATCGCAATACATGAGCTCGGCAACCACCCGGCCGCCGCTTATAGCATAGCCCACGGCAGCGCCCACAATTGCCCCCTCTGATATGGGGGTATTAAAGAGGCGATGATAGGGCAGGGATTCGGTCAATCCCCGGTAAACCGAAAAAGCGCCGCCCCAGTCCCTGTTTTCTTCACCAAAAGCAACCATGCTTGGGTCTATGCAAAAGCGGTGGAGCATTGCCTCAAAGAGAGCATCACGGTAAGAAATTACCCGCGCTTTGGGCAGAGGAGCGCCATCCTGATCCAGCCCGAACCTGGATTTACGCTTATTGGCCAACAAACGGGGATTCTCTTCATAGGCCAGCAACACTTTAGGCTCTGCCTCACCATACTTCTCCCGCCTGCCTCCTGAAAAGGTTGCCCTGCCGATAGGATCACCTGCCATTTTGATACGGGGGGAGATATCCAGAGACGATGAACGCTCCAGGGCTTCTATGATCTTTTCCACAGCCTGTGCTTTAAGGGAATCTAATTGATCCTTATCGGATAGATCATTTTCCAGCAGGTAATCGGAGTATGACTCGATACAATCCTGTCCCTTCCAGAGGGACATCTCCTCTTTAGTTCTATAGGTTGAGGCATCGGAGGGTGAATGACCCGAGAGCCTATAGGTAATAGTATCCAGGAGCACAGGCCCTTTGCCGTTAAGGAGCACCTTCTTCTTTCTCTCCACGCTATCGGCAACCGCCAGGGGGTTGTAGCCGTCAACCCTTTCAGCATGCATATTCTCCCCATTCACACCCGCTCCCAGGCGCGCAAGCACCTTGAAGCCCATGGTTTCTCCCTCAGGCTGACTCCCCATACCATAAAAGTTATTGAAAAAATTAAAAAGAATTGGCGGCGCACCGCCCACTTCCCTGTCCCACAAGGTCCGGTACTGCTCCATTGAGGCAAGCATTATTGCCTCCCACACCGGACCGCAGCCTGACGAAGCATCGCCGATATTGGCAATTACAATACCATCTTTCCGGTTTATTCTTTTAAAAAGGGCGGCGCCAACAGAAATATCCGCCGAACCCCCGACAATGGCATTGTTGGGCATAGAGCCGAAGGGAGCAAAAAAGGCATGCATTGAACCGCCCAGGCCCCTGTTAAAGCCGTTTTCCCGGCCGAAAATTTCAGCGAGCACACCGTAGAGGATAAAATCAATTGCCAGCTCTTTTGTATCCCCCCGGTTCCCCCTTTCCACTACCTTAAGGGGTGCGCCATCCAGATAATCTTCCATAATCCCAAGCAGAATTTTTTCATCAAGTTTTTCAACCGCGGCCAGAGACTTGGCTAATATCTCGCCATGGCTGCGGTGGGAACCGAAAATTTGATCTTCCACCTCCAAAGCCAGACATTGCCCTACTGCGGCCGATTCCTGGCCAATAGAGAGGTGCGCAGGCCCCCGATGATTATATTTAATTGAATGGTACTCCCCTCTGACCTTAAGCAGATTCAGCATGGATTCAAATTCCCGGATCAGGAGCATATCACGGTAGACAGTGATCAATCTCTCTTTACCATACTTTTTGATCTCTTTCTGCGGCACCGAGCTGTATTGATTTAAGGGTATTTCCTTTATCTTCAGAACTCCCGCTTTTCTAACTTCTTTCGGATCAACAATAATTGATTTTGGCATTTGATGGTTCCTCTTCTTTTATTCTTTGTGCTGCGGCTCTTTAAAGAGCCATAAGCAGATCATTCAGGGATATGTTTCGCTGCCCTGATGACTCCGGAGCTTTTTGCAACCTTTTCCTATAGGAGAGTATGCTTTCCGCTACGGCAGAATCGCTTCCCTCATTATAGAGGGTCTTCAGCAGCACCCCGTCAGCCGGGGCCTCGATATCAAAGCTTGCCTTATCAGTTTCCACAGCACAAAGGATCTCCTGCTCCTCAACCCTCTCTCCCTCGCTTTTCTTCCATTCCAGAATAAGACAGCTTTCCACGGACTGTCCCTGCCTGGGCATAATAACTTCAACAGCCATTAATATCACTCCTTAAACCAGGATTACCTCTAATCCCAACTCTTTTAATTCCTGAAGAGCCTCTGCGGCCAGCTTTTTATCGGTTATCACCTTTTTAACGGCTGTAAGGGGCAGTACTTTCACAAAGCCCCGCTTGCCGTATTTGGAGGAATCGGCAACTAAAATTGTGCTGTCACTCCGCTCCGTCATTTTGCGCACAATCTCCGCCCCTTCAACGAGATGGGTGGTAAGTCCATTAGACAGGGTGAAACCGTCAGTGCCCACAAAGGCCAGACGCACGTGAAAGTCTTCCAGTTGTTCCAGTGAAATCGGGCCCACTACCGATTCTGTTGCCGCACTGAACTCGCCGCCGACCAGGGTAACCTGAATGGCCGGATTGGTCCTTGCTGAATGCAGGATAAGGGTGGAATTGGTAACAATCCTGATATCGTGCTTGCCCAGAAGGAATTGGGGGATCAGGGC
>DRHE01000012.1 GCA_011049745.1 Spirochaetales bacterium
AGAGGACTGGGAAGAAGATGAGAGCTCGGTTGATCTTGAGGATAATCGCCCACCTTCCCTGATTAACCTGCTCAGTGACCAGGATCTTTATGGAGACATGGCGGCGGCTCCGCGCCAGGCGCCCTCTCAACCGCAGGCCGCAAAGGCTAATGGTATTGCCGGTGAGGGCGATGAGTCCGGGGAAGCAGCGGCAGGTGGGGCTGCAGGAGCGGAGAAAACCGGGTTGACTACCAGGGGCGAATCTGCAATCGCTGAGGCACTTAGAGAATCGGTAAAAGCGCAGCAGCAGTTGGTGAAAAGCTTAAGTAGAAGGTCCCCGGAATATATCCTTCCCATTCCCATGCAGGCGCCGGTAACGGTACAGCCGCCGCCGGCAGCCACCTACCCTGTATTTGTGCCGCCTGCGCCGCCGGCAGCCACCTCGCCTGTATTTGTGCCGCCTGAACCGCCGGCTGACAGTTATCCTGTATTTGTGCCGCCGCCTCTTCCCCCTGCAGCTGGAGCGGTTGAGGAACAGCCCAACATGCCCCGCTTTGCCCGTGATGAGGCTGAGGAAAGCGAAGAGCCTATAGAGGCCAGGGGAATAGAGAGGCCGGAGAGCCCTGGAGAAGAAGGAAAGGGTAAGGAAAGGCGCCGGGCGGAAAGAAGAAGGGTTGAGCAGCGCAACCGGGAGCGGCGGGGCCCAGGGGGTGAATCAGAATATTTAAAAGGCGGTGGTGGGGAACGCCGAAATACTGAAAGGCGTGATGAAGAAAGAAGGCAGGAGGATCGCCGTAAGGGAGAACGGCGGCAGACAGGAAAAGGTGAGGGAAGCGCACGGCAGGAATTGAAAGATTATCTTGCCGGAGTGCGCAAAAAACTGGCAGAGAAGGAAAAACTGGCAGAGAAGGAAAAAGAGCAGGGTAATAAAAGCCCGGTCAGGCTTCTTGATTATCTTGGAAAACTCACCGATTATCTACCGGAGAGCATGAAAAGCGATTTCCGGCAGAGTGATGCCCATCTTAAATTAGAATATCTGAAATCAAGGCTCACCGGTAAAGAGGGGTTGAAAAAGCGAATAGAGAGGAACAAGTTGCATGTACCTTCAAGAAAAAAGGATGGTGTTGTTGTAAGCCGTGAAAATATCAAAAAAGCCTTTACTTTTTTAAAGGATTTAACAGCTTTTCACCCGGATCATGGCATTGGCAAGGCAATAGGAAATAAGCTGGAGGCTATTATATCCAGAATCAGGAGCTAAAGGGAGCTATGGAAAAAGAAAAAGCAATAAAGATTATTGAGAACTATATCAGTAGAATGCCTTCTATGCCCACTACTGTGGCAAAGGTTTTGAAGATATGCAACGACCCCCAGACATCCCCCGCTGATCTCAACCAGGTTATCAGTCTGGATCAGGTATTAATGGGCAAGGTAATGCGTTTGATCAACTCAGCGTACTACTCCCTTCCCAACCAGATAACTTCTTTAGTCAGAGCAATAATAATGTTGGGCCTTAATACGGTAAAAAACCTGGCCTTGAGCACCGCGGTACTGGGAAGCCTGGGAAAGGGCAGCGACTTCCAGGCTCTGAACATGGAGGGTTTCTGGAGACATTCTATTTGTGCCGGGGTTACGGCTAAATTAATTGCCAAACACAGAAGGGTAGATGTAAAACTGTGTGATGAATATTTTATGGCCGGTTTGCTCCATGATCTGGGTAAAATACCCTTAAACAACAGATTTGCCGATTCATATGTAGAGGCCATGGCCGTTACTGACCGGGAAAAGCTTCCCCTTTACCAGGCTGAGGAGAAGGTGTTGGGCTTGAACCATGAGGAAGCGGGAAAGCTGATTGTAGAAAGTTGGAAGCTCGGCCGGAATATAATTGATGTGGTTTCTTTCCATCATAACCAGGAAAGCTATACCGGAGATAACCGGGAGCTGGTAAATACTATCAGCATAGCAAATTATTTCGCAAATACTTATGAAATCGGTTTTTCCGGAGACCGTTATCCCGAAGAATTGCCACCGGCTCTTATGACGGATTTGGGGATCGACTGGGACTTTCTGGAGGGATTGGAGGATTCTGTGAACGCGGAAATAGAAAAGGCCCAGATTTTTCTGCAGGTTTCCGATTAATGGCTGACAGGAGAGGTGATATTCGCTTAAGATTCTGGGGTGTAAGAGGTTCTATTCCCTGTCCTGGACCGGAAACAGTTAAATATGGTGGTAATACTGCCTGCCTGGAGCTGCGTTTTGGGGAAGAGGAGCGACTGATTATAATAGATGCCGGTTCAGGAATAAGAGAGCTCGGCAACTACCTTATGAAGCATGACCTGCCCAGGGGAGCCATTAAAACAAAGATATATCTTACCCACACCCACTGGGATCACATTATGGGATTTCCCTTTTTCACGCCTAATTTCATTCCCGGTTCAGAGATCGAGATATATGGTCCGGTGAGTTATGAGGATGATACACTTGACAAGATAGTCGGCGGACAGCTCAGCTACCGCTATTTTCCGATTAGACAGAGTGAGCTGGCCGCTGAGATTAAATATTTCAATCTTAAAGAAAGCTCCTTTGATCTGGGGGATGGTCTCTGGGTCACTACAAAATTTCTGAATCATCCGATCCTGGTCCTGGGATACCGGTTCCAATATAAGGGCAAGGTTGTCTGCACCGCTTATGATACTGAACCCTTCAGGAATGTATTCGCTCAAAGCCCTGACTCGCCGGGTTATGATGAAGAGGCGGTTCGTGAAGGGGAGCTGGCGGCTCAGGAGGAGAATGAAAAGGTGTTACAGTTTATATCCGGAGCCGATGTGCTGATTCATGACAGCCAGTATACACAGGCGGAGTACCTCTCTTCCAGGTTGGGCTGGGGGCACTCTTCTTTCG
>DRHE01000013.1 GCA_011049745.1 Spirochaetales bacterium
TGAACAATAAAATTGCAGTTATGTTTTCTTATATTCTCAACATCCGTTAAGAAATGCTGTGGGTTTCTATTGCCGAAATAGCTTATTCCTGTCCTGATATTATCGCTCTTCATGAATGAATCCTCTTCATAGCCTGGTCAATTCTACGCTTTTATATTTTTTTGCCTTCCTGAACCTCCATCAATATATTATGTTAATATGGACAAAGAAAGCTACATAGCAATTGGATTAATGTCCGGTACCTCGGTTGATTCTATTGATGCTGCTGCGGTGAAAGTGGAGATTACCGATTCCAGCACTGATGTTCATCTGATTAAAGGAATTTCCTATCCCATTCCTGGGTGCATAAGGGATTGTATTTTCCAACTCTTTGATGACGGCCCCGGTGCACTGCATAGACTGGCCCTGCTTAATATGCGTCTTGGACAGCTTTTTGCAAAAGCGGCACAAGAGCTTCTTATGGAAACAGCCCTTAATCCGGACAGGGTAATGGTTATCGCTTCCCATGGACAGACAGTACATCATGTTTCTCTCCCGGAAAAATGCTGCGGCCAAAAGGTGCGGGGAAGCATACAGATCGGCGAACCATCCGTGATTGCCCAGACAACCGGTATACCCGTTGTCTCTGATTTCCGCGCCGGAGACATTGCTGCCGGAGGAAATGGCGCACCGTTAGCGCCGTTACTCGACCTAATCCTGTTCAGCGGCCATGGTAAAGATATAGCTGCTCAGAATATTGGTGGAATCGGCAATGTCACCTGGATCCCAAAGGGCAATAAGGAACCCCTTGCCTTTGATACCGGCCCGGGGAATATGGTTATTGACCTGCTGGTAATAAGATATACCAAAGGAAGGAAACATTTTGACAGAGATGGAAAAATAGGCAGGCAAGGAAAAATCTTAAAAGGCCTTCTGGATGAATGGATGAAGCATCCATTCCTTGCACTAAAACCTCCTAAAAGCACCGGCAGAGAGGAGTTCGGCACTATCTTCCTTTCAAGCCTCCTCGGGGACCTGGAACCTGATCCCGATCTTATAAGAACGGCTGAGGAATTTACCGCCCTTTCAATTGCTCATGCCTACAAGAACTTCCTTCCTTCGCTGCCGGAGATGGTAATTGTAACAGGAGGCGGAGCCCATAACCCGCTTATAATGGAGTCACTCTCAAGTCACCTGAAAGAGACTGAGGTTCTCTCAGGAAATGAAGTTGGAATTGATATCGATTTTAAAGAAGCAGTGGCCTTTGCCGTGCTGGGTCTTTTCAGGATTTTAGGCAAAACCGGCAATGTGCCTGAGGCAACGGGAGCTTGCAGAAAAGCAGTGTTGGGCAATATTACCCATCCTTAAGAATCTATTTGATAGCCCCTGCTGAAAGACCTTTTACTATATACTTCTGGAAGAAAAGGACAATCGCTACAGGCGGAATAATGGCCAGCACAGCTGCAGCCGACATCAGGTCCCAATGCACAAAATATTGTCCGATAAACTCTGTCATAACCACTGTCAAAGGCTTGGAGCGGAGAGTATAGGTTAAAACAAGGGGAGCAGTGAACATATTCCAGGTAAATAAAAAAGAAATAATCGACACGGCAATAAGGCCGGGACGAACTACATGGATGCTCACTTTATAGAGGGTCTGAATATGAGTGCATCCGTCTATCCTGGCTGCATCCTCCAACTCACTGGGAACGGACTCGAAATATCCCTTCATAAACCAGGTCTCGAAGGGAATTCTGAAGGTAAAGGATAGAAGTATCAACCCGAGCTTTGTATCGAGAAGGCCAATAGCGCTGAACACAGAGAAGAGCCCGATCAAGACCGGCCAGGATGGGAGCGCTATAATACCGATTATTATATAGAAAAAGAGATTCCGTCCCCTGAATGTAAGCCTGGAAAAAGCATAACCTAAAAGAGGGGCAAAGATCATGACAAGGGCTGTGGTGATAACCGCGATGAACACAGAGTTTAGAATGCCCTTTCTAATAAGCTCTGCAGCACTGATGCCGCCCCCGCCTCGGAAGCCCTCGCCGGATATCAGAACATTTTTATAAGCGGTAAAAGTCACATTCTGCGGCAGCCAGTGAGGAGGAACGGAATAGAGTTCCGCCCTGGTGGAAATCGAGGATATAAGTATCCACAAGACAGGAGCCAGGGACCAGAAGATGATCAGAGCAACCATGATGATAAAAAGAATTCTGTAAAAAGGTTTTTTTTTCACGCTTTTTCTTTTCTAAAGCTCATCCGGATATAGAGCATGGTCAGGATGAAGAGAAATATACCGATCATATAGGCCATGGCCGAACCCTTGCCGAATCTCCCCATCTCAAAGGTAACCTCGTAATTATATATCATGGGGGTCTTGGTAGCCTCATCAAACCCCATGAGGGCATAGATATCATCAAACACGGTAAAAGAGGCGATTAAGATCAGAATTACGGCAATCGCCCCTACCCTCTGCAGGGAGGGCACAGTAATAAAGAAAAACTGTCCCAGGGGACCGGCTCCGTCAACTCTGGCAGCTTCATAGAGCTCATTGGGAATTGACTGGAGCACACCAAGGAAAAGCACGGTGATAAATGGAGAATACCTCCATACAAACATGAATATAGAGAGGTTTAAAGCAACAAATGGGTTGTTCAGCCAGAACTGGTATTTGTCAATAATGCCCAATTGAAACAAGAGGCCGTTCAACGCCCCAAAATCGCCGTTGAAAATCCACTTCCACAGGAAGCCGTTAACCACCGGCGGTATTGCCCAGGGGATTATGATAATTGTCCTCAAGATACCTCTGCCCCCGAACTTTACGTTAAGTGTGAGAGCAATTCCCAGGGAAATGAGGACCACCAGTACAGTTGCTATGCTCATGAAATAGCTCACCCGAATTACTGATTTAATAAATTGCGGGTCCCGGAGAACAGCTATGTAGTTGACTAAACCATTAAACCCGGTTCTTCCCGGCATCTTAATATTGTATTTGAGGAAACTGAATCTGAAGGACTGAATAGCCGGATAGTAGGCAAAACATAAGAGTAGGAATAGTGTGGGTATGATAATTGTGTAGGCAAGGTGTTGCCGGTTGTCCAGCCAGTTTAAAAATCTCTTCTTCATAATGATCGAAGACGGGGATCTAAATACTTATAAGGGCTTGCGGCCCTGTAGACCCCAAGCCCCTAAAACTAAAAACTCTATTCGTATTCTTTCTTGACCTTTCTCTGGTATTCTGCCAGAGTCTGTATTGCCTGGTCCACTGTCTGTTCGCCCCTGGCGGCCCTTACCAGGGCATTGGTCGCTTCGGTATTGAACTCTGAATACCAGGGAGTGTTATAGGGAAGAGGAATAAGGTATTTGGCCTGTTCCGCCATCACCTCATATCCCTCGATCTGTCCCTCAGCTCCGAGCTTCTCGAAAAGACTCTTTAACGCGGGGAACATCCCATGGGTTTTGAAGAGGTAAGCTTGAGTTTCCTCTGAGATCATGAATTCGATAAACTGTTCTGCAGCTTTGGGATACTTCGAATATGAAGAGATTCCAAGCCCGGCAGGCAAGCTCCAGGTAAAGTGTTTATCGGGCAGCAATAGATAATCAGCGTTGGGAGCAATTTTTGATTTCTCCGGATTGTTGGCAATAGCCAGGGAGCCCTGCCACGCCTGGTGGAAGGCAGCCTGTCCGGCCCAAAAAGCGGGATGTGGATTGGGCGAAGCAACTCTCTCCGGAGATATCAGCCCTTTGTTGTAGAAATCAATAAGCATGGCAAATGACTTATAACCCGGATCATCAGGATCACTGAAAGTCGATTCCATGTTTTTATCAAAGAGAGTCGAGCCCATGGAGAGAGCCATCAGATACCAGGACCAGGAA
>DRHE01000014.1 GCA_011049745.1 Spirochaetales bacterium
ATGCGCATAGAGTTTTTTGGTGATGAGGTGGAGCGTATCAGAAAGATTAATCCCTTAACCGGCGAATCTCTGGAGGAACTAGAGTTCTGCCAGATATATCCTGCCAAACATTTTGTTATGCCCGAACAATCAATCCACCAGGCTCTGGACAGCATCAGGGAAGAATTGGAAAAGAGCTACAATGATTTCCAGGCAGCCGGGAAACTGGTAGAAGCGCAGAGGTTGAAGGCTAGGACCGAGTATGATCTGGAGATGATGGAGGAAATGGGCTACTGCGCAGGGATAGAGAATTATTCCCGCCCCTTAAGCGGACGGCAGGAAGGGGAAAGGCCGGCTGTGCTTATAGATTTTTTTCCTGATAAATTCCTGACCTTTATCGATGAATCCCATATTACTATTCCCCAGATCAGGGGCATGTATGCGGGCGACCGTTCACGAAAGCTCTCTTTAGTTAAATACGGCTTTCGCCTGCCTTCTGCTCTGGATAACCGGCCGCTTTATTTTGCCGAGTTCGAGTCCCTTCTGGACCGTACCCTTTTTGCTTCTGCTACGCCCAAACAGGAAGAGCTGGAGAAATCGTCACAGCTGGTGGAGCAGATAATCAGGCCCACCGGTTTGCTTGACCCCGAGATTGAGGTGCGACCCAGTGAAGGGCAGGTTGATGATCTCTACAGTGAAATAAAGGAGCGGATCGGCAGAAAGGAAAGAACCCTGGTTACCACCCTTACCAAGAGAATGGCCGAGGATCTCTCCGATTATTTAAGCGACCTGGGGTTGAAGGTCAGCTATCTTCATTCCGAGATCGAAACAATTGAGAGGGTGGAGATCCTGAAGAGCCTGCGCACTGGGGATTACGATGTGCTGGTGGGCATCAACCTGCTGCGGGAAGGACTCGACCTTCCAGAGGTTTCTCTGATCGCCATTCTGGATGCGGACAAGCTGGGATTCTTACGCTCCGCCACATCACTGATCCAGACTATCGGCCGGGCAGCCAGAAATGTGAACGGTAAAGTGATCATGTATGCCGACCGCCGCTCTGCAGCCATGGAAGAAGCCATTACCGAAACCTACAGGCGCCGCAAGATCCAGGCAGAGCATAACCGCGACCATGGAATAACTCCCCGCACTATCACTAAATCCATCCAGGATCTACTGGTGCGTAAAAATAAGGAAAAGCGCAAACTGGAGCATTTCGATCTGCAGATAATTGAAGAGCAATATAACCTGCTCATACCGAAAGAGAGAAAGGCTCTGATCCGCGCACTGGAAAAGGAGATGTTTGAGCTGGCCAAGGACCTGGAGTTTGAGAAGGCGGCAGTGGTCAGGGATGAGATCGAGCGGCTTAAGGAAAATTAAAGGACTTTAACCGCTTTTTTACAGAGATTTACCGTGAGGAATTTTTTCCATATTTTCAATATAGGAAAGCAATGACCGGATATCTTTGTCACTATTCACTCTAAAAAAGAGCACTCCTGCATCCGCCGCCGCTTTCTGGTCGTATGAAGTATCCCCTGCAAATAGAGCAATCCGAAATCCTCTCTGTTTCAGTGAAGCAAGAAAAGCGGGTTTGTCCCCTCCCTTGGCCTCAATAAAGAAGCGCATTAATCTTTTCCGGGATAGCTCAGCAAGAAACTCGTGTTCAGGGATACCCGAAACGGCAAAAAGCTGGAACCCTTTTTGTTTGAGATAATCCAGTGTCTTTTCAACCGAGGGAAAGAGCTGTACTTTTGCTAGAGCTTTTTCATTAAGCGAAGAATAAATAGTGCTCCATCTCTCTTTTTCCTCATCTGTCGCAGTCAATCCAAGTATTCCCAGTGTATCTGAGAGCTGTATAAAACGATGAGCACCGGCAGTCCTTTTTTGAGATTCCAATATTTTATCTTTTAAGCTGCACGGTGTGCTGAATACAGACTCAAAAGCATTTAGATAACTGGCTGCTTTTATTTTCATCGTATCAATCAAGGTTCCGTCATAGTCGAATACAATTGCTATTCTTTCTTCACCCATCAGTGTCATACCTCATAAGTCTTGAATAACTCAGGCACAATTACCTCTCCATTGAAAGAAATTCCGGCTTCCGCCATCAGCTCCGTCGAATCATTAGCGTATTGAGGGTCGAAATGGCATAAAAAAAGTGTCTCTACACCAGCTCTCGCTGCGACTTCACCGGCCTGACGGCCGGAAGAGTGTCCTGCACTGTTTAGACGGTCTTCAAACTCAGAGGTATTTGAAGCCTCGTGGATAAGCGCTTTTGCTCCTTCTGCTTCCTGAATTACCCTTTTGCAGGGTGAAGTGTCAGAGGAGTATACGATGGCGGTGGTGGAAGATTTAATTTTAAACCCGGACGTCGGGGTGGAATGATCAACAGTGAATAACTCAATTCTGCCTAAATTATCTTTGACCCAGTCTATTTGAAATAGATTTTCTTTTGAGAGCAGTGAGAAACAGGTGCACAGTTCCTGTGCCTTCATAAGAGTGAATTGATTGGATATTATCGATAATGGTTTTTCTCGCTTCATCAGCCAGAGATTGTGAATAAGTGAAGGAAGGGCATAGATATGATCGGTATGAGTATGTGTCAGGACAAGTATATCAAGGGTTCTGGGGTCAACTCCGGCCCTTTCAAGATAATGAACAGGGTTTCCGGAAGCATCAACGAGTATGGAAAGTTCTCCATCGACAATGAGAAATGAGACATTAGTATTTGTCCTGGTCTGGATCCCTCCGCAGGTTCCGAAGAATATCAGTTTCATTCCCTGACTTTTTTTTTCTTTAGTAAGGGCAGGACCACAGAGAATATAGCCAGTGCGATGAACACAACTGCTATTGGCTTGGTAAAGAAGACGAAGTAATTCCCCTCTGCCAGTTTCACTGCACGTCTGAAATTTTCTTCAAGCATACCCCCAAGTATCAAACCCAGGACAATTGGCGCTATCGGATAATCTCCCTTCTTCAGAAAATATCCCAGTATTCCCAGACCCAGGGCAATGCCCATGTCATAGGTCGCGGAAATAATCGCCTGGCCTTGAATGGCGTATGATCCGATTAACGAGAGGATCAATATTGTTGGTATAAGTACGGCAAGGGGAACATTCAGGACTTTGGGAAACAGCCTTACACCCGCGAGTTGAAAGATGAGCATAAAAACGTTAGCCAGCAGCAGGGCAAAGAATATGGCATACACTAAGGATAAGTCTTCGGTGAACAGCCGGAAGCCCGGTACCACCCCTTTTACCATAAGTGCGCCCAGGAGAACTGCCGTGGCAGCATCACCCGGTATACCTAGGGTCAGAGCCGGGATCAAGGCGCCGCCGGTACAGGCGTTGTTGGCCACTTCCGGTGCAAACACTCCCTCGAGACAGCCGCTGCCAACCTTTTCGAGTTTGCTTTTAGGGGATGCGGTAATCTTTTTCGCTCTTTCATAGCTCAGGAATACCGCTATCGAAGCCCCTGTGCCCGGTATGGCTCCGATCAGAGTGCCGATTCCGGATGATTCGATAATCAATCGCCACATCGAGGCTATTTTTCTAAATGACGGAAAGATTTTTTCAATCTTTATCTGCGGCGGTGCAATATGACCTGTTTTAATCCGTTCAATATCAAACAGGGCCTGGGAAATTCCAAACAGTCCGATCAGCGCCGGGATGAGGTTAATGCCGCTGGTGAGGGGTGTTTTGGCGAATAGTTTCGAGAAGGGAAGGCGAATTACATTTGAAAAAGGATCCGTACCGAAGAGTGAGAGCGCCAGCCCGATGGCACCCGTTAATATCCCTTTGACCAGATTTCTGGAAGCAACAGAGGCAATAATAGTCAGACCCACCAGGGCCAGGCTGGCCTTTTCTGCCGGACCAAAGGCTAAAGTGAACCGGGCAATAATTGGCGAAAATAGGGCGAGTATTATCAAACTGGTTATACCCCCGATAAACGAGGCCACAACAGCCCCGCCGAGCGCCTGCCCGGCCAGCCCCTTATCGGTCATCGCTTTACCGTCGTATATTGTGGCGATTGCGTTCGGGTTCCCCGGGATTCCTAGCAGAATTGCCGGAATCGAAGCGCCTGAAACGGCTCCGCAATAGACACCCAGAAGCAGGGCCATGCCTGTTGCATTGGATAATTGGAAACTGATAGGCAGCATCAACGCGATACCCATTGTCGCTGTCAATCCCGGAAGTGCACCCAGGATTATTCCCAGGATCTCTCCAAGTGCGATCCAGAGCACTGTTTGGATGTTAAATATCTCTAAAAAACCTGTAATAACAGTTTCCAATAGACCTTTACCTCGTATCTTGTATCACCAAAAAACAAGACCTTTTACCAGGCTGACTAAGAATATCTGTTTGAAGACGATATAAAGAAACTCTGTTATACCTATACTTGAAAATCCGGCAATAAAAGGAACACGGTACTTTCCTCTTTTTATTGGATTTTTCAGGATGATGAGAAAAACAGTAAAAAGAATCACAAGAATTACCAGGGGTGCGCCCGCGGTTGCTAATTTGCTTTTCAATACCGGTATTTCTGATTTCCTTCCTAAGAGGAACAGATATCTGCTGATAAATCTACCGATTGAGTAGAAAGTAATCATGACGCCCGTGCATGTTAAAAGTCCTATTGAAAATTCAGGGATCAACGACTGGCGGATATCTCTTTTGTAGTACAAGAAGATAAGTGAAAAAAGAAAAATATGGGTTGAAATAATGAAGCCCAGGAATCTAAAGAAAAGAATGAAGAATATACAGAGCAGTATTGTAAGAATAGTCAATTTTCTGATACCAGGATCATGCGGTTTTTTATCCTGGTCCGGAGCTTTTTTTTCTTTGAAGCTGAGGTATATGGATGCGGCCAGAATAATAAGACCAATCCCAATGGGCATTGCTCGGGAACCGGGATCCCAGCCTCTGACGTCTCCGATCATTTTCCGCTCTTCTACTGTAAAACTGAATATAATATAGAGCAGGGCAATTATAATAAAAACAATGGGAATAACTCTTTTAATATGCATTTATATTAGCTCTCTGTTCGGTTCTGTTAAAAAATTGAACTCCCCGTACCCCTATCGACAGGATCTTTTTTAAAGCGGGTACGGAGAGTTAACCATTGTGCAGCTATTTCAACAGACCAGCGGCCTCCATTATTGGCGTATAGGCCGCAACAAGCTCGTCAAAATAATCGTCGAGCTCCGTTAATTCATAGTAAGCCGGTGGTGGTAACAATCCCTTTTCTTTCATGAAATCCTGATAAGCCTGCGATTGATAAGCCTTCTTAACAATCTCCGCCAATTTTTTCTTTGCCGCATCCGGGGTTCCCTTCTTCACAGAGATAGATTTAAAAGAGCCGCCGGGAACCTTAAGGTTCTCAAATCCCGCTTCATTGAGGGTTGGTACATTTTTTAGATCGTCCAACGCACTATGTTCATGGTAAAGAATAACCAGCGGAACGAGCACATCCTGGTTTGCCAGGATTTCCGATTGCGAGAAAATACCCACATCGCAGTGACCACCCAAAACATTGGCCCTCAGGTCGTTGCCTCCCTGAAAAGGGGTAACATTAAAAACATTACCAAAGGCCAGATTAATAGCTACCGAGGCGACTCCTGTAGCTCCGCCCATTCCCGCATTTCCGAGGCTGATCTTTCCCGGATTTTTTTTAGCAGCTTCAATAAGATCTTTCATACTATTCCAACCCTGGGATTTAAGGACAGCTATAATAAATGGATCCCAGTTAATACTGCCAATTCCATCGAGCTGCTTGTATCCGTCGGTTAAACCC
>DRHE01000015.1 GCA_011049745.1 Spirochaetales bacterium
GCAAAAGGCTTTTAATACTGGAAACCGCAGTTTTGAAATTAAACGAGTTTTATGGCGCAAGGAATTAAGGGGCATACTCTATGGATGCGAGCAAGATAATAATAGAGCCGGTAGTTACTGAAAAAACTAATGAGCTCAGGGAAAAACAGCGCTATGTTTTTAAAGTGGACACCCGGGCTAATAAGATAGAGATCATGAAAGCTGTAAGGGATTTATTCGATGTTCATCCTGTGTGCTGTAATATCATTATGGTAAAAAGAAAACCCAAGAGACAGAGGTACAAACTTGGATATACAGCATCCTGGAAGAAGGCAATCGTTACTCTTCCTGCGGGAGAGAGCATACAAATATTTGAAGGTGCATAAAGGACTGGCAGTCAATGGGAATTAAGAAATACAAACCAAAAACCGCTGGTATGAGATTCAAAACGGGGTTGACTTTCGAAGAGCTGACCGCCAGAGGTGGAGAAAAATCTCTTCTCAAGGGCCTGCACGGCAAGGCGGGTAGAGACTCAGCCGGTAGAATCAGCGTACGTAGAAGAGGCGGCGGACATAAGAGAAGGTACCGGATTATAGATTTTAAGCGCAATAAACTGAATATTCCGGGAAGGGTTGCAACTATTGAATATGATCCGAATCGCAGCGCTTTTATAGCTCTAATCAACTACGTTGATGGTGAAAAATGCTATATAATCGCTCCTTCGGGAATCAAGCCTGGTGCAACAATAGTGAGCGGTCCGGAAGCGCCTCTGGAAGTTGGTAATGCACTGCCGCTGGAAAAGATACCCCTGGGTATGACGATTCATAATATTGAGATGCAGTTGGGTAAGGGCGGACAATTAGTCCGGGCTGCCGGTACCGGCGCCACTTTGATGGCTAAAGAGGGCGATTATGTGACTGTTAAGCTTCCTTCGGGTGAAGTCCGGCTGATATTCAAGAAATGCTATGCCACACTTGGTGAATTGGGCAATCAGGACCATATGAATGTATCTTTAGGCAAAGCCGGAAGAAGCAGGTGGCTGGGCCGGCGTCCAAAGGTACGCGGGGTTGCTATGAACCCGGTTGACCACCCTCATGGCGGCGGTGAAGGAAAATCATCCGGAGGGAGACATCCGGTTTCTCCGTGGGGTGTGCCGACAAAAGGTTATAAAACCGGTAAAAAGAAGAAGCAGTCTAATAAGTTTATTGTAAAAAGAAGGAAATAGGAGTTTATAAGTGTCGAGATCGGTAAAGAAGGGTCCATTTATTGCTAAAAGCCTTTATAAGAAGGTTTTAGAAATGAACAAGAGCGGTGAGAAGAGCATGATCAAGACCTATTCCCGCTGCTCAACCATATTTCCGGAAATGGTAGGTTTTACTATTTCCGTTTATAATGGTAAAACCTGGATTCCGGTTTATATCACTGAGAATCTGGTTGGCCATAAATTAGGGGAGTTCTCCCCTACCAGAATGTTTCGGGCACATTCCAGGTCGGATAAAAAGGCAGTGATGAGGAAATAGGGTAATATTAATATGGCAACTAATAAAGGTTATCAGGCGCATGCAAAACACCTGCATATATCTCCCAGTAAAGTACGACGTATAGCTGATGTGGTAAGAAAAAAAACTTACAGCGAAGCCATGGCGGTATTGGAGACTTTACCGCACAAGGGTGCCAGATTGCTTAAGAAGGTTATCGCTTCGGCTGCGGCCAATGCTTTGTACATTAACAAGAACCTTGATGAAGAGATGCTCTATGTGCGTGAACTGCAGATTAATGAGGGTGCGCGGATGAAGAGAATATCGCCCCGTGCCAGGGGAAGAGCCGACCGTTTGATCAAAAGATCCTGCCATATCTCAGTGGTTATTGATGAGATAGCAGGGAGTGGAGAGTAACAGTGGGACAGAAAGTAAATCCAATAGGTTTGAGGCTGGGCATCAATAAGACCTGGAAATCAAAGTGGTATGTTGATCCCAAGGAGTACGCCGATACCCTGCATGAAGACCTTCGCTTACGCAAGATGCTGGAAACTGATCCTGACACTAAGGGCGCTGAGATTGCTGATATTGAAATTATCAGGCATCCCCAGAGGATCACTCTGATAATTCATACCGGTCGTCCGGGAGTAATTATAGGGACCAAGGGAGCTACTATTGAAAAAATTGGTAATAAGCTCCAGAAGATAGTGGGTAAAAAGATCCAGCTAAAAATAAAGGAAATTAACCGGCCGGATACAAACGCCCAGTTAATTGCCAATAATGTTGCCAGGCAACTGAAAGCCAGAATGTCTTTCCGCAGGGCGATCAAAAGAGCGGTCAGCGATGCCATGAAGGCCGGTGTCCAGGGAATCAAAATACGGATTGCCGGACGGCTGGGCGGCGCAGACATGGCGCGTACTGAGCAGTATAAAGATGGAAGAGTGCCCCTGCATACTTTCCGTTCAGATATCGATTATGCTTTCTGTGAAGCAGTTACCACTTTCGGTTGTGTCGGTGTAAAGGTGTGGGTTTATAACGGAGAAATACTCGATTCTGACAGGAAAGAAGATGCCGGCCTGCTGCTGAAGAAAGAGCGGCCAAAGACCGCGGTCAGGAGTTAACAAGCTATGTTGAGCCCAAAGAGAACAAAATATCGAAAAAAGCAGAGGGGTAGAATATCAGGGAAAGCGACCCGTAATAATAAAATATCCTTTGGAGATTTCGGATTAATATCTCTGGAGAAAAAATGGATTACTAATCGTCAAATCGAGGCGGCCAGAGTGGCAATGACGAGGCATATAAAGCGGGAGGGGAAGGTATGGATCCGAATTTTTCCAGATGTTCCTTATACAAAGAAACCTGCTGAAACCAGGATGGGCAAGGGTAAGGGAAATCTGGAGTACTGGGTGGCTGTGGTCAAGCCGGGAACAATAATGTTTGAAATAGCGGGGATTCCTAGAGAACTGGCCGGCGATGCTATGAGACTGGCAAGTAGTAAGCTGCCTGTAAAAACAAAATTTGTGGTAAGAAGGGATCTGGAACAGAAATGAAGGATTCATTTAAAGATCTGACTTATAAAGAACTGATTACTAAACGGGAGGAACTGACCAAACAGTTCAGAGATATTCGTTTTAATATGGTGGTAGGCCATATAGATAATCCGCTCCAGAAGAGAGAGCTTAGAAGAAATATCGCCAGGCTGAATACCATAATACATGAGTATGATATCGGAATAAGGAAAAGTCAGGAGTAAATGGTGGACGAAAAGAGTGCTGAAAAAAAAAGCAACAGGAAGATCCTCACAGGCAGAGTGGTAAGTGATAAAATGCAAAAAACGGTTGTAATAAAAATTACCCGGCGTAAGCTGCACCCGCTTTATAAGAAATATATTACCAAGAGTAAGAAAATCAAAGCGCACGACGAGCGTAATGAATGTTCAATCGGAGATATCGTACGAGTGATTGAATCACGGCCTTTGAGTAAAGACAAGAATTGGCGTCTTTTAGAAATTGTCGAAAAGGCAAAATAGCTTTATTGTCGGGCCAGGAGGAAATCATGATTCAAATGATGAGCTACTTGAATGTGGCAGACAACAGCGGTGCAAAAAGAGCTCAGTGTATAAAAGTCCTGGGTGGATCAAAAAGAAAGACTGCCGGCATAGGTGATGTTATTGTAGTGGCGGTAAAAGACGCGGTGCCTAATGCACCAATCAAGAAGGGCAGTGTTGAGAGAGCGGTTATTGTAAGAGCTAAAAAGGAATATCGACGACCAGATGGAACTTATATTCGCTTTGACGACAATGCCTGCGTTCTGATTGATGCCAACCGGAACCCGGTGGGAAAGCGCATTTTTGGTCCTGTTGCGCGTGAATTACGGGAGAAGGATTATATGAAAATTGTTTCTTTAGCACCAGAGGTGCTTTGACTGATAGGAGTCTGAAATGGTACAGAGAATAGTTAAATATAAGCTCCGGAAAAATGATACGGTTAAGGTTGTCAGGGGCAGGGAACGGGGGAAGACCGGCCGAGTGCTGCATATCGACCAGGAAAAGGGAAGGGCTGTTGTAGAAGGTATCAATATGGTAAAGAAAGCAATCAAACCAAGCGCTCAGAATAAGAAAGGCGGCATAACCTCAATTGAGGCGGCAATACATATTTCAAA
>DRHE01000016.1 GCA_011049745.1 Spirochaetales bacterium
CTATGAACGACTATACCAAGCTGTAGGTAAGTCACCAGAACAGCACCAAACCCGGAAATCAATACTACAAGAAAAACCGCAATGTATTTAAACCAAATGCACAAAGCGTTAGACTTATAGATTATTAAAAATGGAGGTGTCGAATGCCACTTCTCACCATCCCGGGGATCATACTATTGGTGTCAATCGTGCTTTTCCTTGCATACTGTACATTCTTGATAATTCGTGCGAAGGCCGACCAGAAGCTTCCTGAAGATCAATACGACAAAAAGTACGAGGATAGAGATGCGTTAGGAATTTTATACCAGACAGGTCACCAGAACCTCCTGACATTCAAGGAAAACCAGTGGAGCCTCACCAATTACTCCTTAATAGGTATAGCGGCCATCGTTGCTGCATTTTTAATAATCTATAAGTCTAACGCTTTGTGCATTTGGTTTAAATACATTGCGGTTTTTCTTGTAGTATTGATTTCCGGGTTTGGTGCTGTTCTGGTGACTTACCTACAGCTTGGTATAGTCGTTCATAGAGTAGCATTAAATCAAATGAAGCAAGTACTTTTTAAAGAGGGAATGCCCGGCTACATTCCTACTAACGAAGAAAACGATTGGGGATGATAAGAAATTCTTCCGCAGTGCGCAATTGCCCATTTTGTTCTACGTCTCAATTATTATTGGAGGGATTGCTTCAATCTATATTATTGTTACTACGTAGATTATTGGAGACAACTACAGAGAGCCGGTGGCAACTTTAGCCCAACCAATCATATTTTCTTCAGAATCGATAGAATGCCATCATAGAGGTCGAGCGCTATCAGTGGCCAATTCGAATGAACATAACCTTAAGGATTGAGACGACCTGAAAGGTCGATTCAATCCAATGTTATGCATACAGTGGAAGGTTGCTTATCAGAAGGCAGAATCTAAGTATCTGGTCTTTACTTTCCTCGCATACCTAGAAAAACCGAAGCTTTTTTATTACTTGAACTTACACCAAATTTACACCAAAATGTAGATAAAGGCTGATAAAGCCTGATTGATAGAGAAAAACTAAGTTGTTATATAATATAGAGTTGAAGAATAATGACCGATTATGAAGGATACAAGAAAAAGCATTTAGCAGCCTTCTAAGCTGTGGGTCGCAGGTTCGAATCCTGCTGGACGTGCTAATCAGATTACACATCTAAGCCATACTCTTTTATCTTGTTCCACAGGGTTCTTCTGGTAATTCCCAACTCCGCGGCCGTCCTGGTACGATTCCCTTCCCAGCGGTGAAGAGCCTCTATTATGCTTCTTTTTTCCGACTCCTTCAAAGTAGCCGGCTTGATCAGCCTGGCTGAAAGGAGAGCGGGAATTTGCAGATCACTATGCTTAATCGTATTGCCTTCAGCAAAGATAAAAGCCCTTTCTATGATATTCTCCAGCTCCCGTATATTTCCGGGAAAGTCATAAGCCTGCAGCCCCTGAAGAGCCTCGGGACTGATTTCCTTTACTTCTCTGCCGATCTTTAATTTGAGCTTTTTCAATAGCTGGCCGACAATAAGCGGAATATCCTCCTTTCTCTCCCTTAAAGGTGGCATCTCAATGCGCACTACATTCAAACGGTAAAAAAGATCCTCCCTGAACTCGCCTCTGCTGACTTTCAAGTCCAGATTCCGGTTGGTCGCTGAAATTATACGGGCATTTACAGGAATGGATTGCGTGCTCCCCAGCCTCTGGATTCTCTTTTCCTGCAGCACCCTTAAAAGCTTAACCTGCAGATGCAGAGGCATATCGCCGATCTCATCGAGGAAGAGGGTACCCTCCCTGGAAAGCTCAAAAATACCATTCTTGCGGGCAGCAGCACCGGTGAAGGCTCCCTTCTCATAGCCAAAAAGCTCGCTCTCCAACAGGGTTTCAGGGATTCCCCCGATATTTACAGCAATGAAAGGGCCATCCCGCCTTGGTGAGAGTCCGTGGATATAGCGGGCCAGCACCTCTTTTCCCGTACCGCTTTCACCGGTAATAAGCAACGTAGAGGGCGTTGCCGCCAGCTTGACGGCTATTCTTTTTATATCAGCCATTTTCCTGGTGTTGCTTACAAACTCGCCGCTATTTGCAGGAGATAGTTTACCCAGCTCCACCTTATCTCTTAATTTCTGTTCCTCAATTAATTTTTTCAGGCGCAGCACCAGCTCCTCAGGATCGAAGGGTTTGACAATATAATCCTGAGCGCCCAGCTTCATTGCGGTGACCGCATCATTGATTTCCCCATACGCTGAAATCATAATTACCGGCAGCCGGGGACCGTAGTCATTGATCCAGGATAACAGCTCCAATCCATTCATTCCCGGCATTTTCAAATCGATTATGCCTGCAGAAAAGACCTCCTCTTCCAGAAGCCTTTGGGCTGAGATACCATTCTCCGCACCTACAGACTCTATATTTTCCAGTTCCAGATAGCGCTTTATTGACTCGCGAATATTCTTTTCATCATCAACAACCAGCACTCTCATTCTCTGACTCTCTTCAGGCTTACTATAGCCTCAGTCCCACCGCCTTTACGGGGAACCAATTTCAGGCTGCCGGCCGCTGCTTCCACAAAACGTCTGGATATTGAAAGGCCGATGCCGGAGCCCTTCATTTTACTGGTAAAAAAGGGATCAAATACCTTTTCCTCCATTTCAGGCGCTATACCCTCTCCCCGGTCAAGAACAATAATTTCAATCCTGGTTTTTGTACAGCTCAATACTACTTTAACCTCCGCATTTTTCCCACCGCTCTCAAATCCATTCTTTATCAAATTCTCCAGTACTGATCTCAGCCTTTCCCGGTCAAAATTAATCAGAGCTCTACCGGCGCCGGAGGATCGGAACTCCACTTCCCGCTCGAAGCGGGGAAGAAGATTATTGAGGAATTGTTCAACATCGATAATCTCCGGCTTTCCCTGGGGATCACGCAGGAAATCGCCGATCTTTTCAGTTAACAGGTTTAAGCGCTGAACTTCTTCTTCAATAACAGTCAGCTCATTAACTTTATCTTCCGGCAGTACTCTTTTTAAAATCCCGGTCTGTATCCTTATGGCGCTTAAGGGATTCTTGATCTCATGGGATAAGGTCCGGGCTATCTCTCCCAGCTGAACTAGCTGCTTTTGTGATTCTATACTTTTCCTATAGATTCTGTTTTTCCTATAAAGATAACCTATAAAAAGTACGATTCCGGCAATAAATAGCGGCACAACAATCATGCTGAAGCGATAGAAGCTCTGCTTCACCCAGTATTCATGGGTTTTTATGCGCAGCAGCAGAAACTGAGGGGTTGATAACCGGCCATGCATCATGGGAGACATTCTCATTCTTCCCTGCCTGAAACCAATGCGGCGAATAAGAGTCAGGGTCTGGTTTGCCCGGTCATAATTAAATGAACCGGATTTATCATCCCCC
>DRHE01000017.1 GCA_011049745.1 Spirochaetales bacterium
CTATATCGGAGTGGCTATTGCTGAATACTACCGCCAGATGGGTGTTGACTGCTTGCTTTTGGCTGATTCAACCTCACGCTGGGCCCAGGCTCTCAGAGAAATGAGCGGCCGCCTGGAAGAAATTCCGGGGGAAGAGGCTTTTCCTGCCTATCTTGCCTCACGTATTGCCGGTTTCTATGAAAGGGCAGGGTTGCTTCGTCTCAAAAACGGTGATACCGGGTCTGTGACCATTGGCGGTTCGGTTTCTCCTGCCGGCGGAAACTTCGAAGAACCGGTAACCCAATCAACTCTGGCCGTTGTCAACTGTTTTTTGGGGCTATCATGGGCTCGCAGTAATGCCCGCCGTTTCCCGGCAGTTGATCCATTGATTTCCTGGAGCAAATATCTGGACAGGATTTCTGAAAATGGTGATGAAAAAACGGCGGTCAGGGTAAAAATTGTGAAAAGAGCGCAGGAAATTATCAGGAAGGCTGACGAAATCGGAAAAAAGATGGCAGTTGTAGGGGAAAGCGGTACAACTGTAGATGATATGATAGTTTTTCTTAAAAGTGAGCTTTACGATGCTGTGTTTCTCCAGCAGAATGCTTTTGACATAGTTGACACAGCTACATCACTGGACAGGCAGTATGAGCAATTGTCCCTGGTTGATATTTTTCTAAAGAAAAATTTCAGCTTTAACAACCATGATGAGGCCAGGGAATATTTTTTCGGACTTCAAAATGATTTTATCCAATGGAATTATACCGCGCAGGATGATCCGGAGTACCGGAAGAAAAAAGCGCTGCTTTTGGAAAAAATTGAAGAAACCAGTTAACATCACCATTGAATGAGGATTTTAGTATTATGATCAAAAGCTATAATCGTATTGAACGAATTAAGGGCAGTATTGCAGAAGTAAAGGCTGAGGGTGTGGGACTCGGAGAATTGGCGGAAATCAGGATGATCGACGGACGCTTCACACTGGCCGAGGTAATTGGTTTTGACCGTGACCGGGTAAATGTCCAGGTTTATACCGGGACCCAGGGTGTATCAACAGGAGATCAAATCCGCTTTCTGGGCAGACCGATGAAGGTTGCCTTTGGTGACTCGCTGTTGGGGCGTCGCTTCAGCGGCGGCGGTACAGCGATTGACGGCGGTCCGGAGGTTATGGAAGATGAGGTAGATATTGCGGGACCTTCTTTTAATCCCTCCAAGCGGATTATTCCGCGGCGGTTGGTAAAAACCAATATCCCGATGATCGATATGTTCAATACCCTGGTGGGCAGCCAGAAGATACCCATTTTTTCCATACCGGGAGAGCCCTACAATGAACTTCTTGCCAGAATTGCAGGTCAAACCGATTCAGATGTAATTATTCTGGGGGGTTGCGGCTTAAAATTCGATGATTATGAATTTTTCCGCCAATACTTTGAGAAATCGGGGGCAATTGAAAAAACGACCATGTTTATTCATCTGGCCTCTGATCCGGTTGTTGAGTGCGTATTGGTTCCTGACCTGGCCCTGGCCGTTGCTGAACAGTTTGCCCTGCGTGATAAGAATGTACTGGTTCTTTTAACAGATATGACCGCTTTTGCCGATGCGCTGAAGGAAATAGCCATATCTATGGAAATTGTTCCTTCCAATCGGGCTTATCCGGGTTCTCTCTACTCCGACCTGGCCGCCCGCTATGAAAAGGCTGTTGATATTGAAGGGAGCGGCTCAATTACAATTATTGCGGTGACTACCATGCCCGGTAATGATGTAACACATCCGGTGCCTGATAATACCGGCTATATTACTGAAGGACAGTTTTATCTGCATAACGGGGTAATCGATCCTTTCGGCTCTCTTTCACGTCTTAAACAGCTGGTAATGGGCAAGGTAACCCGTGAGGAACACTCTGATCTGGCAAATGCCATGATCAGGCTTTATGCCGATGCCAGGAAAGCCCGTGACCGGGAATCCATGGGTTTTCGTCTGGGCAGTTGGGATAAGAAGCTTCTCAATTATGCCGGCATATTTGAAAACAGAATGATGGATCTGGAAGTGAACCTTGATATTACTGAGCAGCTTAATCTGGGCTGGGAAATCCTGGCCGAGTGCTTTGAGTCCCAGGAAACAGGGCTTAAAGAGGACTGGATCGATAAATATGGAAAGTGGGATAATAATCAATAGCCCATGGCTGAGATAAAACTCAATAAAACAGAATTAAAACAGCAGAAAAACCTGCTCGATCAGTTGAGGAAATATCTTCCCACCCTGCAGCTCAAGCAGCAGCAGCTTCAGGTTGAGGTGGATTCTTTGACCCCGGTTATTGAAGAAGTAAACAACCGGATCCTTAACCTGAAAACAGGTGTTGAAGGCTGGGCTGAGCTCCTCACGGAAAAAGAAGACTTTGTAATATATGAACTGGCTGTTGTCAGTGAGGTGGTAACCGATCTTGAGAATATTGCGGGTGTGGATGTACCGATTTTTGAGAAGGTGGAATTCAAAAAGGTTGATTATTCATTATTTATGACACCTATCTGGGTCGATCAGGCCAGAGAGACTATGCGTGATATTGTATCACTGCGGGAAGAGGTACGTGTAATAGTAAAGAAACAGAAGCTTTTAGCGGAAGAGCTGCGCCAGACAAATATAAAGGTTAATTTATTTGAAAAAAGAATGATACCTGAGTGTATGGAAAATATAAGGAAAATCAGGATATTTCTTGGCGATCAGGAAATTGCCGCTATCTGCAATGCAAAAATTGCCAAAGAAAAACTGGACCGCAAAGCCAGAAAAAGGGTTAAAATAAGTGATTGATCGAATGTACAAAGTCCTTTTTGTGGGACCTGAAAACCAGAAAAACAGGGTGCTTGCGAATCTTCAGGAGCTGGGAGTTATGGAGATTACCGGCTATACAGGGGAACAGAAGAATCCAGGTGAGGCTGGTAAAGCGAGCGAAGCTATCGAAGTGAGCGAAGCGAGTGCAGAGCACCTGCTGGAAATATATGATTTTTTAAAACGATATATACCGGAAACTGCTGCATCGGAATCAGCTGCCGGAAAGCAAGTGAATGAGGTAGTCGAAAAGATCGAGGCCTTGAGGAAGGAGCTTTTTTCTCTGCAGTTTTCCGAGGGGCTGATCAGTGAAAATATAATTAAAGCGGAAAAATGGGGCAGGTTTGATCTGGAACTGCTCAATGATATTCAATTGCGCGGTAATATGGTTGTCCAGTTCTGGATCTGTACCAGAAAGTATGGATCCTGCCTTCTTGAGGGAGTGGTTAGTATTGAGATTAACAGCGACAGCTCCCGACGTTACTTTGCTACCGTAGCCGTAGAAAAGCTTGAATTATCCGACTGTGAGGAGGTACGTTTTGAAGCTGATCTTGACACTTTGGAGAGAGAGCTGCAGGATAA
>DRHE01000018.1 GCA_011049745.1 Spirochaetales bacterium
GCCCTGATCCAGTCGGTAGAGATGCGGCATGGGAAGCAGGATATCCCTACCCTCTCTGCTTTCAATAACCAACCATGAATCCTGAGTAGTAAAATATTCAACAACCCGGCCGGGATTGAAAGAGCTCTTTAAAAGCATGGTCAGCTTTTTACTGACCAGGAGATCGGCAACCCTGGCCCGTGAGGCCTGATTACTCCTCTTTTTCCGGTCAACAACCAGCAGAAATTCCAGGTTATTCACCTTGCGGGAAATGCTCTGTTTCCCCCCCTTGTATTTAATATAATCGCTGGTGAAGAGATCAACCCGGCCCTGAGAAGCCAGCATATCAGTTAATTCTCCAAAGGGGATAATCCCTTCGGTGTTATAGCTTACCATTAGATAGCGGCAATCTATGGATGAAAGAAGCATCCTAAAGGCTTCAGGAGCGCTCTCTTTATAACAGTAGGGCGATTTGGTTTTAACCCAATCCCTTCTAATTGCCGCCTTGTTTTTCAAGACACCTGCGGTGTTGAACTCAATATCTGCTGCCGGCTTATCCCACAAAGCTATTGTATTTAGAAGATGATAATTGCTGCCATATTGGTGCTGATTGTAGGGTGGATCAATATAGCAGATATCGCCGCTGCGGCCGCTTAAGAACTGCGCCGCATCAAGGCGAAACACCTCGGTCCTTTCAGGGCTGTCAATCAATACCGGCATTTCCAGATGAATCGGCTCCATGATCCTCTTTAGAGCATCTTTGCCGTGACCGCCGAAACCCTTATGGCAGGCCTTGAATACGCCGGAGGTATTGGTGTGGGTGGCGCACTGGTAGAGCAGCGAAGCTAAAAGCAGCTCTTTCTCTATGCGGCGGCGGCGGCTCCTGCTGCTGCTACTACTACTGCTGCTCCTGCTGTTGCTCTCTTCCTGCGCGAATCCGGGATAAAGCTCCTCTATTTTACTGCGCAGTCCATCAATTCTCAGTCCATTCTCAAGGGTGTAGAAAAGCCTTTCCCTGCGGTAATCTGCAGCGGCTGTATCCTGCGGTGAATAATACCTGGAGATATAGCGCTCCGTCTCAGGCGGCGGGGAAAGATTATTGAGAAAACTGAAAATCCCTTCATATCCGCCCCTATCAGCAAAGAGCTCAGCCGCTTCACCTGCATTAACAGCTAGATGAGCACGGTTGATTATATAAGAATAGAACTCCCAGTCATTTGCCAGCACCTTCAGACCCATTAAACGCGCCAGCCGGGCAACAGCCCCGGAACCGGCAAAGGGATCGAGGAAGACTACCCTTTCCTGATCTAAATCGTTGCATATCCGGCTCACAGCATAATGGAGAAAGCCCAGCAGGGCCCTTTTATTGCCTATATAGGCTATCAGATGGCGGGTCAGGTAGGGATGTTTTAAATCAAAAAAGGACAGCATATGCTGCTTTACAGCTTGCATCTATTATGCCGGTCATGCTAATGGATATTGATGAATAAGACAATGGGTGCTAAGCTTTTAAAAACTGGAGTCAGGATGACACTTTCCGGGTTATTACAGAACATTGAGATCTTGAAGAGCCACGGCAGCCTGGACCAGGCAATCAAGGGCATCGCCTATGATTCCCGTGAAGTCAAAGAGGGCTTCCTCTTTGCCGCACTTCAAGGCCTGCATATCGACGGTCACCGCTATATTGAAGAGGCAATAGCAAGAGGCGCCGTAGCCGTGCTTCACTCACAAGCTTTAAGTCAATACCGCCGGGAAATCAGCTATATTCAGGTCGAAAATTCCCGCCGCGCACTCTCTCCTCTCGCCGCCGCCCTTTATAATTATCCCTCACGGGAGCTGACCGTTGTCGGGGTTACCGGCACTGACGGTAAAAGCTCAACAGTCTGGTTTATCTACCAGCTCTGTGAAGCATTAAAAAAATCCGCCGGGTTTATATCCACAGTACAATTTAAGGCACAAGCCGGAGAGGAAAAAAACACCCTGCGCCAGTCAACACCGGAGGCCCCGGCAATCCATAAACTATTGAGGCAAATAAAGGATTCCGGCAGCACTATTGCCATAGTAGAAGCGACCTCTCATGGGCTCTCCTCCCGCACCAGCCGGCTGGCAAATGTGGACTTCGATGTTGCCATTTTGACCAACGTCACCCATGAGCACCTGGAGTTTCACGGTACTTTCGCGCAATACAGGTCGGACAAGGCCAATCTCTTCCGCGCCCTGTCCCGTTCGCCGCAGAAAGCGCACATCCCCCGCTTCGGCGTAGTCAATATGGATGACCCCAACCATGAATACTTCCGCAGTCAGAGTGACTCTCCTGTGTTCAGCTACTCCCTCAACAACCGCCAGGCCGATCTCTATGCTTCAAATGTGGCGTCTTATCTTTCCGGCTCCACCTTTACCCTTCATCACCAGGCAGAGGAGCAAAGCGCCGCAGTGAGCCTGCCCGGCCTCTTTAACCTGGAAAACATCATGGCCGCTGCTCTCACGGTTATTAAGCTCTTTGAGGTTCCTTTAGCCGCTGTCTGCGCGCAACTCACCGCGGTCAAGGGAGTTAAGGGGCGCATGGAAATCGTGGATCTCGGTCAGCCCTTTCGGGTTTTTGTAGACTATGCCCATACCCCCGGGGCTTTCATGAGACTGCTGCCCCTGGTAAAAGAGCATACCCGGGGCAAACTAACTGCAGTATTCGGTTCTGCGGGAGAGCGTGACATTGAAAAACGGGTTCAACAGGGTGAAATTGCCGCCCGCTACTGTGACCGTATTATCCTTACCGATGAAGATCCGCGGGGTGAGGATCCTATGACCATTATCCGCCAAATTGCTTCAGCCATAGAGCAGGCTGCTCCGGGTAAAGAGCTCTTTCTGGTAGCTGACCGCAAGGAGGCTATCAAGCTGGCCCTGACCAGGGCTGAGAATGAAGATACTGTTCTGCTGCTGGGCAAGGGTCACGAGTCGACTATTATCTATAGTACCGGAGCTGTGCATTGGGATGAGCATGGCACAGCCCTCTTATGCCTGGAAGAACTGGGCTACCGCGGGTGATAACCTGCCGCACCAGGCTTTGCTCCAGGCTCTTTCCCGGATTGCTGCTCTTTTTTTCCGGCCTGGTTCTTGCGGCCGGTAATTCCACCGGCAGCGGCGATCATACTCTCCTGCCCACCATCCTTCCCCCGCCGGAACTTATTCTGGAGTTTAATTTAGAAAGCCTTGCACAGCTAAACCCTGCAGAAAATCCTTTTTCAACGATTACTGGACTGGCCGCAGGCAATAACCAGATCCTGCTAAGCTTTGCCAACACCTATATTGCCCTGGGGCCTCTCTTCGAGATTACACCCCACACCGCATCCGGGCTTTTTAATCCCCTGGAATTGCCCCCGGGCTTTACCCCTGCAAATATTCTGCTGAACAGCCGGGAAGAGATTGTTCTCTTTGATAGAGAGAGCGGCGATATTCTCTTTATTCAACCCCTGGCCGGCAGCCGGCAAAAATATTCAACCAATTTAGAATGGACAGACACCTTCTCCGGAATCAGGGGGGGAGGCGTTGCCCTGCTTAAAGGGAGAGAGCTGAATATCTTCCTGCGCAGGCAGGGCGACCTTAAAGGGCAAACCATAAAGCTCCCCTTCGGCATCTATACTGCAATGGCCTCCGACCGTGAAGGCAACTTGTGGCTATATGACAGCGCAGGCAGGGTAATACACATTCTGGACTTTACAGGAAAAGAAAGGGGTATGATTCGGCCAAAGATCCTGATGGCGGATATGCCCCTGCCCCAGGCCCTGCAGGTATATCCGAACGGCAGTTTCCTGCTGGGCGGCAGCGGCAAGCTCTGGAAGTTCTCAACCCTTGGGCAGGTGGTCTGGCAGCTCGACAGTATTCCCGGCGCCTACCGCGAGGCCCTGCCGCCCCTATTCCAGGTAATCCTGGATCCCCATGACAATTCCTTGCTGCTGCTCGATCTGCCTGCCAACAGGATATTAAAGTTCAGGGAAAGAGAAGCGGCGGACCAGGCTGCAGATGATATTGCCGGCAGCGACATTGCTGGTCAATTATCCGCTCTGACCCGGGGTTTCAGGGCCGCCCTCCCCGGCTACAGGGAAAAGCTGATCGATCTATGCCTGGAGAATGACCTCTACCTTTTAGCGGGTCAATACATTATATCTCAATCCGAAAGAGATGACCACCAGGAGTTTATTGAGCGGGCAACGGCCTTTGCCCTGGCCTCTATGGCTTTGAAAATGAAGAAAAGACTGCTGCTCCCGAAAGCGGATAAGCTCTACGGAGCTGCACTGGATATATTCCGCAGGCTTAACTTGAATGATCCGGTGAACCCCGGCCTGCCGGAATTGATCAGGGGACTCAAAGTAAAAAGGAAAGAGATAAGAGGAGTACTTTATCAGGAAGAGTTCATCAGCTTAAAAAAAGATACTTCAGGGGCACTCTGGCTGGAAAACCTATCTACCCGCAAGATCGATAACCTGGAGCTGACTTACAGCTTAGGCAGGTCGACCACCGAGCCTGCTTATTACTACATCGGCGAACTTCAACCCCACCAGAAGGCCAGGCTTGACCCGCCGGAAATGGCGGAGCTGCTGAACCGCCAGGACTTGGCTGAGGATCTGCATTTACGCCTGGCCCTCTTAGCCCGTTTTACCGCCGCAGGTAAAGCACAGGTCAACTACGCCTCCATTGACTTTGCACTGAATGTGGAATAAACATTCGTATCAATATAAAGTTTCATAATTCCCAAATTTCAATGTCAATTCCATTGAACACTTGAGTGTTCTTTTTAAATTCCTAACTTCTTAGGATTCAGACCCACTTCTCTGGCCATCCGGATATGGGCATGAGAAAGATGGTATCTATTTCGAGCATCGATCCATCTTTGATATTTCTCAGGAATCTTTTTTCTTTTGCCATAGGCTAATATCCTTCGACTCAACCTGCACTAAGAATCTCAAGCGATTGTACAATTGCTTGCGGTGAAAAGAGCATTATGTATGTTTGAATATCATTTAGGTGTTGATGAACAGCTTGTTGGCTTATACCTTGTGGTGCATAAACCACAAAGAGTGCATGATTTGTATCTGCTCTTATTTGTGTTCGTTTATCTGGGCCATATATGACACTTGAAATAACGCCCTGTTCGTCTGTCATGATCATGTCACCGGCTTTTAATAGCTGATCTTTACCATTGAGCAGTGTATATTTCTCAGTTCCACTTGACACGTCAATTGTCACTGGTTTTTGTACAGCATCAAGATCGTGGCCCGCTGTTAACAACATATTCTTAAGTTCTGCCATAAACATAGCTTTTATAAGTGCTGCAACATTAGGTATTGATTTTCCTTTTAAGACAACAGACTCTAATTGAAGCAAGACGTGGTATGTTTTTTTGAAATGTCTGTAGTACTCGGTGTACACTTTAATTGTTGAAATATCCCTGAGCGACTCTTTAGTGCAGCCATAAAAAGCGGAATGTAAATGCTCTTCTAATTCAGTTTTCTGGTTATTTAGTGCAGTATTATCCTTTGGGTTGCTTACACTATTGATAACAAGTACCCCTACATCTGCACCAGGAAATGTTTTCCTCCATTTTTCTGAGACTTTGAACATATTAAGTCTTGCTCCATTTTTTGAAGATGATTAAAAGAGTATACAGCATTTTTGAAACGTCGTGTAGGTGAAAAATTACATGCGGTATTAGAATCACCATATATCTGGATTGTTTCTGACAAGATTATAATGTGAGCTTCAGAAGAATAGAGGTTTCAGACTACTATCTCTGACATATCCGGGTAATACCAGAAATCCAAAGAACTTTTTAGGCTATCAAAGCAGTGAAAAAATATGGCTCGGTTTAGCTATTGAAATGAAAAAATAGGGAAGATCGAATATGGAGAGCTTAAGCGGAAAGC
>DRHE01000019.1 GCA_011049745.1 Spirochaetales bacterium
CAAAACCCAGGTGGGCTTAAAGATCAGAACCGTGGGTGAGAATCCCTTTGCCGCTGACACGGTAGGGGTTAACGTAAATCTGACCCGCACCCTCTGTCTGGTAGCCGGCGGCGCTCTCATGGGTATAGGCGGCGCCGGCTACCAGACAGAGTGTGCGGGTCAGATTTACATTAACCCCTACCGTGTCAGCGGCAAAGGGATTCTCACCCACGGTTCTGATCTTTAAGCCCGCCTGGGTTTTGTAGAGGATAAGGGAAATAACCGGGATCAACAGCAGGGCCAGATAGACCAATAGATACTGGTTGAAGAGGCCATCTCCGATAATCGGGATCCTGGAAAGCAGGGGTATGGCCACCTGGGTAAAGGGCTGTACAGTGGGCGGAATAATGGGAGAGCCTATATAAAGGCGGTAGATAAACATAGCTAATCCGGTGGAAAAGAGGGTGATACTAAGCCCGGAAACATGCTGGCTTAATCCCAGGTATACAGCGAGCAGGGCCATAAGCAGAGCGAGCGCCATACCGACTAAAGCGGCAGCTATTACACCAACCCAGAGTGAGCCGGTGATATAGGTAACCAAAAAACCGGTCATGGCTCCCATGAGCATGATGCCTTCAATCCCTAAGTTAAGTACGCCGGAGCGTTCAGATATAATCTCTCCCAGGGTGGCAAAGATAATAGGCGTGGCCATACGCATTGTGGCACCGATCAGTCCGGTAATAAAGGCTATATTAAATATTTCATTGATCATTTTCGCACCGCCTTTATCCTATATTCAGTTAAGAGAAGGAAGACGAGCATGATCATCAAGGCCATACCCTGGATTACTTCGGCAATATATGACGGTACACCGGTCATCCGGCTCATGGTCTGGGCGCCCACAATAATTACGCTGAAGAAAAAAGCAGACAAAAGCACGCCAACGGGATGAAGGTTTCCCAGCATGGCTATTACGATACCGGCGTAACCGTATCCCGGAGAAATATCCAGGATCAGCCGCTGCTGAATGGCACAGAGTTCTCCCACTCCGGCCATCCCGGCAAGGCCGCCGGAAATAATCGCGGTCTTAAGGATTACAGAGGTGGTATTAATACCGCCGAAATGCGCCGCTTTTATATTTACCCCAACTGCCCGTGACTGGTAGCCGAAGACGGTTTTTTTGTTGATAAACCAGATAACAGCTACTGCAATTATAGCCAGTGGTATACCCAGGTGGAATCGGGAGCGGAAGATCAGCATGGGGTACTTGGCTGCTTCCATGATCTCTGATGATCTTGGCCAGCTGGAAGCCGGCTGCTGCAGCGGGCCGAATAGAAGCGCGCCCATGATGTGCAGCATAACGTAGTTTAAGAGCAGGGTGGATACAACATCATCTACTTTGAGCTTAGTCTTGAGAATAGCCGGTAGAGCTGCCCAGGCCCCGCCGGCCAGAAAACCGGCCACCATTACCAGTGGCAGCATTAAGAGGGGAGGAACCCAGGTAAAGTAGATACCTATCCAGGCGGCCATTAAAGCTCCGGCTAAAAGCTGGCCTTCTGCCCCGATGTTCCAGAACCTGGCGCGGAAGGCAAAAGCCACGGCCAGGCCGGTAAAGATGAGGGGGCTGGCTTTCACACAGGTTTCAAGGAAATTGAACCTGGTGCCCAGGGCGCCCTTAAAGAGATAAAAATAAGATTTCCAGAGGTTGCCTCCGGCGATCATAATGGGGATTGCCGAGAGGATCATTGTTGCAAATATTGCAGCTAGCGGGATTAATAATTTTGCCCAGCCCGGAAGGGGTTCGCGTTTTACAATTCTGAAACTGATCATTTTAATACTCCGCTCATCCAGAGGCCCACCTGCTCTCTGGAGGCTTCATCTATGGTAATATCTCCCATTATTTCACCTTCATACATAACGATTATCCTGTCGCTTAATGCAAAGATCTCATCGAGATCATCAGAGATAACCAGGATTCCGATACCCCGTTCCTTTTCCTCAAGCAGCCGTTGGTGGATATATTCCATGGCGCCTACATCGAGACCTCTGGTAGGCTGTGAAGCGATTATTAAGCTGGGTGATCCTGATAATTCCCGGGCCAGGATTACTTTCTGCATGTTGCCGCCGGACAGGCTCTTGGCTGCAGCATCCCTGCCGGCAGTCTTTATGCTGAAGCTTTTAATCAACTCATCACTATAGTCATGAATTGCCTGGAAATTAATCAGGCCCTTATTACTGAAATCACTTGAAATATGGTTTTCCAGGACCATATTCTCTGACACTGTCAGGTCCATCAGCAGCCCGGTTTCAATCCGGTCTTCAGGGATCCTGGCCATTCCGGCGCGGATGGCACGTTGGGGGTCGCCTGGGGGCAGCGGCTTTCCCTCTATTTTAATAGTTCCGGCTTGGGGTTTTCTCAAGCCGAAGAGGGTCTGGCAGAGCTCGGTCTGTCCATTTCCGGAAACCCCTGCTAAACCGACTATTTCCTTCTTTCGCACCAATAGATCGATTTTTTTAACTGCTTCCAGACCCTTGTCATTCGCTACAGTAAGCTCCTTAATTTCCAGAACCGCTTCACCGGTAGAGATCTTCTTCTTTTCCAGCTGTTCCAACATTTCCCTGCCCACCATTAGATTTACCAATTCTCTGGTACTGGTTTCTTTTTTAATTTTTTCAGCAACGACCTCCCCCCCCCTTAAAATCAGAATACGGTCGCAGATCTCCATAACTTCATTTAATTTGTGGGAAATAAAGATTACGGATTTATTTTCTTTTACTAATGATTTTAAGGTTGTAAATAATTCCCTTATTTCAATCGGAGCAAGCACAGCAGTAGGCTCATCCATTATGAGTATATCTACATCGCGGTACAGGGCTTTAAGTATTTCCACCTTCTGCTGCTCACCTACAGAAAGGCTCCACACCCTGGCCCGGTGATCAACTTGAAGACCGAACCTCTCCTGAAGATGCAGCAGTTTTTCTGTTGCTGCTTTGATATCCAGAAAGAGACCCTTGCTTGATTTCGTGCTGATTATGATATTTTCCAGTACAGTCTGCGAGGGCGCTAAAGTAAAATGCTGGTGGATCATGCCGATACCCTGTGAAATTGCATCTCGGGGGGAGGTCAGCTCGGTTTTCTTCCCCTTAATGAATATCTCGCCCTCATCACAGGTGTAGTAGCCGAAGAGGATATTCATTAATGTAGTTTTTCCGGCGCCATTCTCGCCCAGAAGAGCGCAGATCTCACCGGGAAAGAGTTCGAAGTTGATTTTATTGTTGGCTGTTACATCTAAAAATCGTTTGGTGACTGAGCGCATTGTAACAACGGGATTTGCCTTATCTGCCATTACTCTACCTCAAGAAATATTAGCTGTCTAGAAAGTGAAGCAGGCCGGTAAAACTTTGGCTTCACCGGCCTGCAAATAATATAACTTATTAATCGGAAATGGGTGGTTCCTCAACAACCGGAACGCGGAAAGTACCGTTGAGAATTTTTTGTTCTAGATCTCTTACCTCTTTGATAACAGCTGCCGGTAATTTCTGCTCAAAAGCGTGAAGAGGCGCCAGGCTGGCCCCACCTTTTGCCATCA
>DRHE01000020.1 GCA_011049745.1 Spirochaetales bacterium
AAGCGATATTTCTTTATCTTCTTCCAGTGAACGTCTTCCTCCCATTACCTACAACAGGCTTCTCCTGGCCATGTCCAACCCGGAGTATCCGGTTATGCCGGGGGATGTATATAGACTTACCTATCTCAGTTCTCATCAAATTGTTTCTATGGAGGTTATTGTATCCAGCGATTTTATCATTAACCTTGCTATTTTTGGAAAAATTAATGCAAAAAATATGACCTTTAACAAAATTAAATCTATAGTGGAACAGAAAGTAGAACAGGCATATCCGGGCAGCACACCTGCGCTTATACTCATTTCCGTAGGTTTATTCCAGCTTTACCTTACCGGTGAGGTAAAACAATCAGTCAATATTACAGCCTGGGGTCTTACCCTGCTCAGTGAAGTTGTTGGCCAACATCTTACACCATATTCATCGAATAGAGACATAGAAGTATTGTCTGAAGATGGAAGCTGTAGGCAATATGATCTTTTTAAGGCTAATCGTTTTGGCCAAAGAAAGGAAGACCCTTATCTCAAACCGGGGGATACCGTTATAATCTCTAAAAGAGATAGAGCGGTAAGGATTGCCGGAGAAGTCAGAAGGCCGGATCAATATGAACTTCTTCCCGGTGAGGGGCTAAAGGAACTTATCCAATACTATGGAGATGCTTTTACAGAGCTTGCAGATAAATCAAGAATAAAGCTTGATAGATTGGTAACGGGAAGTGACAAACCGGCTGAAACCTTGTATCTGGATCTAGGCAAAGGCTATGATGATGAATTCCAGCTGAAAGATTTAGATGTTGTTGTTGTGCCGGCAAAGATTGACAGGCTTCCCATAGTCTACTTTGAAGGGGCGCTGGGTAAGGGGCTTGAAACTGAGGGAGGTCAGGCAGAAACTTCCAATAAAGTAACGGACCGCTTTAAAGAGGGAGAAACACTCTATAACGCTCTATTTGCAATAAAAGATTCAATTTCTCCGGTTGCGGATCTTGCAAATTCATTTATAACCAGGTTGGGTCAGGCAGAAATAATCCCTGTAAATATCGAAAAACTCTTATATGACTATAATATTGCCGATGATATCGAGCTTAAACCCTATGACTCGATTATAATACCATTTAAGCAGTTTTTTGTAACCGTTTCCGGAGCAGTTATTAGTCCGGGAAGGTATCCTTATGTCCCATACCGGACCCAGGAGTACTATGTTAATTTAGCAGGCGGAATAGATTATGATAAAAATACCAACAACAAAGTCGTCATTAAAGATATGGAAGAAGTTTTGCGCACTACAGAGGCTGTAATCCAACCTGAAGATAGAATATATGTTCCTTCTAACAGTTTTTTCTATAATTTTAATAAATATTTCCCGCTTATCACTACCGGATTAACCCTGGGTATTTCTATTATGAACATATTTCTACTTATGGGAAATTAAGGTTCCTGGTGCACAATCTGCGTTTTATTCTTTACTTTCAATTTTTACCTGCACATAAACCATATCCATTTCACCGGGGACATTCCCCTCTTCCAGGATCTCTTCTACAACGGCTAATATTCTTTTGTCTGAAACCTGAAGAATAGCGCCTTCGGCAATATTTTCTTCTTTATTCATCTCAGAAAAACGCTTGATTATTATTCTTGATCCCTTTTCAATGGGGAGCGTAACCAGGGGTTCGATTACTATTTGACTGCCGGAAACCACGGCAATGGTGCCCAGAAAGTTAAAGATATTTTCTCCTTGCTTATCAAGATCTCCGACTACCAGGGTTTGAATTTCATTAATGGCAGCCTGGAAAAGGGGTTCCTTTTGGGCTTGATAGGCTATTTTGTCATATACATCTTCATCGATTTCAGTCCGGAGTCCTGATAAATATTTAACAAACAATATTATATCTTGTAATGCAGATTCCCGGCCTTCTCCCATTGCCCGCTCTTCTACAGAACCGGCAACCCTTTGCTGAATATTTCTTAAAAGTTCTGAAAATCCGGGAAAAAAATACTGTACACCTTCTGTATTAAGGGAATTATAAAGCAAACGCTCTGCCTCAAGGTAATTATCTTCGCTTTCTGAATATACTAATTTAGCGGTTTCCTTTTTATACATTTCATAACGGGCTGTTAAATTATTAATACGCCTTTCCAGAGATTCAAAACCGGCTACTTTTACGTTAGCCTTTAAAACATCAAGTTTAAGTATTTCCGCTTCTTTGAGCAGATTACTTTCCAGAGATTCAAGATTAGCTGCTTTTACGTTAGCCTTTAAAACATCAAGTTTAAGTGTTTCTATTTCTTTAAGCATATTTTGAATAATTTTTTCTTGCTTACCAGGTAATTCAGTATCATTTTTTTCAGGCGCCTGGACAAGTTGCTGTGGGCTAAGAGATTTTTTAAGAGAATCAATTATAAAGAATTCTATTCTTCTTCTATTTAAAACTGCCGGAGGAACCTCAACTGATTCCTTCTGCAGCAAATCCCTTAACTCATCAAGTGATCTTGCAGCCGCTTCAAGATCAGAGGCTTTAACCTGCTCCATAATTATTGAATAGAAACTGGTTATCTGTTTATTAAGCAATTCTTCTCTTTTGGCAGCTTCGGATAGTGTTAAGAGTTCCTGCTCTGCAGGAGAACTGTCCGGCAGCAAAGTCGTTTTTAGCTCGGTTTCAGCCCCTTTCTTTATTTCTTCCAAAAGAACAACCCTTTCCTTATTAATTTTCTGAAGACTCCCTCTGGCAAGTTCTTCTTCTCTAAGAAGTTCCAGTTCTTTTTCTTGAATAGCGCCATCTAATTTGGATCGATATTTTTCCATTTCCAGGGCGTTCTTGAGTTTTAAGTTTTCTTCAAAAACTTCTAATTTGTAATCCATTTCCCGATCAGTAATAGCCTGTTCGGATAACCTCGCTTTCTCTCTTTCAAGTTCGGTTTCCAGGCCGGCAATCAGCTCTTGCTCTTTATTCTTGATGTCTGCATTCCTGTTGGCTTTTAAGGTTGCTCTTGACAGTTCCAACTCTTCAAGATGTTTTCTAATTTGCTCAATTTCAGCGCTCTTTTCCCTTAATTTTGCTTCGGTTTCTTTTTTCAGCTCTGCAATAAGCCGGCTCCCGGCAGATGTTAGGTTGATTTTTCCCTGGATTATATTCGTTTGCTCAACCCTGAAAAGCTCGGAAAATAGATAAATCCCCAGACAAATCACTATGATGGCTGAAATATTAATAATAACGGGAAAAAGAACGCCCTTTTTCTTTGCTTTTAGAGTAAAGAGAGCATCGGTTGCTATAGTTCTGCTCTTTGATACTAAGTTGTCAATATCCAGCAGAATTACCTGTTTTTCTTCCTTGGTGATGAAGTAATCTTCTGAAGAAGACTCTGCTTTTTTGGGATGGTTATTGTTTTCTATGGTTAGAGACACATTATAAGAGATTGCTTTTGCAAGGAGGCTTCCCACTTATTTTATTCCTGCCACTCTCCACTATCGGACTAAGGGGCTTTAATATTTATTTTGATGTGTTATTTACGCTCCATAGTCTATGTGCAATAGATTCATTTTTTAGCTGATCCGGCTGCAAACAGGGGCACTGAAACAACAAAGCCCAAAGCGCCCACACCGGCGAAAAGATAGCTTAGACGTTGATACTCATTTGCCGAATCTCTCAACCGGGTAGCTTCTTCAATTGTAGTTGCTGAAAAATAACTTTTAAGGGTAATTTCACTTTGATACCAATAATAGTTGGTTAAGATTGTAGAAACTATTCCCGTTCCCAGCGACGCCCAGAAAGCACATGAAAAGGCAAATCTGAAAGACTTTCTTCTTTTATCCTTTTCCAGGGTTTCTAACATCAATTTGTGGTTTTCTTCCCTGTTTTCAGTTATATCCTGCAGATCTTTTTTTTCCTTGGCTAAGAAGAGCATAATATCAGCTTCGGTGTATAAATCTTTATAAGGCGAGCCTTTTATCTGGTCGATGATTGTGTTTAACTGTAAAATATCTTCAGGCCGAAGATAGTAGTCTTCACCCAGATATTTTTCAGCGCTATTCATTTTCTGTAATATATCCATGCGGCTTTGCTCCTGCTGCTCTGTAGAAAGGATTTCCTGGGCAATGAGCAAAGGGGGGCTGCTGCTCAGGGAAAATATAAGAACAATTGCCGGAATCAGCCGGAAAAACGGATATTTAAACATCTTTAGCTTTCATCCTTAATTGATTTTAAAAGTTCCTTAATTTTTTGCTTTAATTCATCATTTAATTCTTCATCTAATTCATCATTGCCGCTGAGATTTTCAATAAGATTTAGCTGAGCCAGGGCGCTCTTTTTGTTTCCTTCAATATTAAGATAATAGGCTAATTTATAGCGGTAGAGAGCTATTTCTTTTGAATCTGCGTATAATTGCACCAATTTCATCAAGGCTTTCTATAAGCCGGTCTAGAACTTGCTTCTCTTTTTGCAGCCATCGCTCGAGGATTTCACATCTATAATAATCAATACCTTCACGACTGAATAAAGGATCAAATAGAACCATTTCATCTAGCTGCTCGATTCCTGCTTCATACAGCCCCTGTTTTACAAAGACGCCTGCCAGGTCTTTTTGCGCCTTATCATATAGCTCGGCAAGGGGGTATTTGTCTATTATAAGCTGAAACTCGAGAGCAGCCAGTGAATATTTACCCATAATATAGTGAATCTTGGCTATCTTATAGAGGGAAAGTGGCACATAGATTGTTTCCCGGTAGTCATTGATTATTATAGAGTAAAAATGGAGCGCTTCATCTAATTTACCTGAAGCAAGTATATTTTCTACATTTTCATAATGTGCTTTTGCCACAGATTCTGATCTGCTCAAATCTTCGTGAGTAAAAGAAAAGTTTTTTTTGAATTTACCCCGGCGCAGCCATAATACAACATCAATACCGATCATTGCTATGTTTACCGAAAAGGATGAAATTGTTGCCGGTGAGAACTTTAAGACTTGATCCTTGGGATAAAGAATATCTTTGATTGCAAGCAGGGCGGAAAAGGAAAGAGTAATGGGAATGGTAAGGTTTAAAGCATTAATAAGTCCCTGCTGGGGGAATTGGGGTTTAATTTCCAGAATATCTTTCTTCCTGCGGATATTATAGGTTCCTTCCTGAATATTAAAGAGCCTTTCGCTGGTATCCTCATTTGTCTTGTGGATGACAATATTTTTCTCCTCAGTAAAGGAGGGGCTGAAATATCCTCTTTCAAACTCGATATTAAGGCTGGCTATTTCTCCTGCTGCTATATTCAGCTTGAGGGTCTGTTCTTTGAATCCCTCTTTGCTTATTTTAAGGCGGCGCTTTCCGGCGGAGAGGGTCTTTAAGAGCAGTGGAGTCTGCTCTATTAAAAGATTGCCGTCCAGTATAACCATGGCGCCCATGGGTGAAGATGTAATAAATAGAAGGCTATTTTGCGGGGCTGAATTTTGTGCATAAGCTCCGGCAGCAAGGGTAATGAGCAGAAGTAAAAGGGTTGTTTTACCTATAATGCTCAAGCCTTTACCAGGAGCTATCGGTTCCGTAAAATATTTCATATATTTCAACATGGGATAACCCGCGGTTGTAAATGCGCAGATCATCCAGTTTGCCGTCCCAGTAGTTGTTATTGCCGGAAGCAACTATCCGGCTGCCAATATAAAGCTTATCGGCGGGTATATCCGTGGCTGTATTGGCTACTGTTGCCCTTTGTAATCCATCGATATAGAGAATGTGCACAGTAGAGGTTGAAACCGCGGCAAAGTGGTGCCAGCTCGAGTCCCGGTGGTCTATGGCATAGCTTAAAGGTGAATCAACACCCGCATTTGTCCGGGTCCAGGTTAGAAACCCGAAACTATCAGCATAGATCCACCAGTTTTTGTTTACGCCCGCATTGTCCATCTTGCTGAATATGGTGGCATCGGGATTAAGGGCGCTATCCATCCAGTACCAGCCGCAGAGGGTATAGTCCTGGGTCAAATCAAAGACCGGGTCGTGAGCAATCTCAATATCTGCCGAAGAGGCGGAGGTAAATGAGGCTACATTACCTCGTACTCCATCACTAACCGGTGTCGCATTACGGTTGGCGCCATCATATCCATTCCCGCTATCATCAGACCAGATACCACCAGCTAAATTATCCAAAGTCCACCTGGCCAGCAGATCAGCCCCCGGAGTTGTATTGATGTAATAAATCTCTTCTATTATCGCGCTTGAATTGACCGCTTGATCAATAACCCTGGCTCTAAGCACCGTGTCCTCTGTAATAGTAGGAATTGTAATTGGTGTTGTCGAGCTGTTAGAGTAGTTCCATATACCGTTAGTTGATTTATTCAAGATATAATAATCTAATCGTACCGGGCTCTCATCCGGGGAAGTTGCTACAGTAAAGGAAATGGTTACTGACAGGGGGGGGGGAGGCCGGGTAAAGGTTTGTCGGCCAGCCGGGCTTATCTACAGTCGGCGCCTCAGGAGCAACAGAATCAACCCAGAAACTGATCTTTTTAACTAAGAAAGAGAGGGTTTCATAGTTTCCATTTCTATAGGTGAGAACGGCAAGCTTAAAGTTGTACTCTCCGTCCCCCGGTACAGGATCAATAGGTAATTGATTTATCTGTCCTGCAAGAAAATCATCTTCATATTCTTTTGTATATGTACCGTCAGCTTTGGTTATAGTATAGCGGCATCTGTGCACATCCTCATCCGCTGTAAAGCTGCTTTGAATAGAAATATTCGTTGAGTTAAAAGCAGATAAAGAATTTAGAGTAAGAGAATACTCGGGTATAGGCAGCTCCAGATCCAGCAGGCAGGTGGTAAACAATAGAAAAGGTAAAGAGATTATTGATATAAATACAATTCTTATTAACCGCACAGTGATTCTCCGCCCTTGTTTAACATGCCAGTAGACAACCGTAAAGGATTCCGATGGCAATATTGCTGATATTACTAGTTTATATCAAAAAGCTGTGAAAAAATAGTATTTTAACAAAATATTCCTATAAATTCAGCTGGAAATGATCTGTGCAGTCAGGCTATCCGGCTAAATTCATGAAACCGTGCTTTCATAAGTAAATCCCAATCGCTCCATTAAAAATATTTCAAAATATTAAAAGCAGGAAAGCTGTTTCAGGGTTTATCTATAATGATTGGAACAAATATTCCTGGTATTTAAGGAAAAGATTATTAATGAGAGGGGATTAAAATGAAAGCTCATTGTTTTATTAAGGCACTGGTTCTACTGGTAATAGCCATACTTTCTTTCTGCAAGAATCCGATGGAACAGAGCCGGAAGGCTACTCTGATTATTAGTATTTCCAGCCTTCAGGCAAAAACTATTCAACCGGCTATTAGCCTGGAGCCGGCTGTTTTTGATATCTCAGGCAGTGGGCCTAATGGAAGCGCCTTTTCAGCAAGCACCGAATATGACACTGTTGAAATTACAGGTCTGGAAATCGGTACCTGGGAAGTGACAGTATTAGCAGAGAATATTGATGGAATAATTATAGGGCAAGGAATAGAAACAGCTACTGTTCAGTATAACGAGACGAAAACACTTAATATTATTATAAGCCCCCTTGATGGCTATGGAACCCTTGATTTGCAGGTGTATTGGACGGCGGAAGAAGTGAGTAGTCCGGCTATTGAGGCTAAGCTTATGCCCTCGTCGGGAGATCCAATAAATCTATCCTTTGTAATCAACAACGGAAATACCGCCTCCTGTACCAACAATACTATTCCAACCGGATATTATACCCTGGATCTTCAATTATTTGACGCCGGTACACTTGCTATTGGCGCCGTTGAAGTGGTGAGGATCATGAAGGATCAGGTGACAGCCGGAACTTTTAAATTTTATGATCTAATCCTTAAAGGGAATATACAGGTAAATATTATTCCGGAGCTAAAGGAAGCAATTGATATAATTCTACATGGGCAACTGAATGAAATCAGTGCCGGCGCCACCATGAATCTTGCGGCTTCCGCAGCCGATGAAGAAAGTGGGATCCTTTTTATCTGGTACTTAAACGGGGAATCAAAGAGTACAGGTTCAGGTACTATGGTTGGGAGCGATCTTCCGGTTGGTGTATACCGGCTAGATGTAACAGCCTTTAATTCGGACGCGACCCGGGGCGGCTCAGCCACCCACATTTTCAGGGTATTAGACTCAGTTCTTTGGGGTTCGTTGACTTATTCTACTGGTTTTAAAGATGGAGAAAACGGTATAACCATGCTTGGCAATCCAAGGGGAGTAACGGTGTCTGCTGATGGTAAAAATGTCTATGCAGCTGCTTATGATGATAATTCCTTACTCGTTTTTAACCGGGACAGTATTACGGGATCATTGACCTTTTCCCAATACTTTAAAGATGGGGACGGAGGGGTCGATTGTCTTTCCGGCGCCAGGAGTGTAGTCGTATCTTCTGACGGAAAGAGTGTATATGTAACAGGATATGTGGATAATGGGCTGGCAGTTTTTAACCGTGATACCGGCACAGGGGCATTAACCTTTACCCAATGCTTTTATGACGATGTGGGGGGTATCGATTGTCTATACGGTGCAAAGGGTATAACCATATCCCCGGACGGAAAGAATGTGTATGTCACCGGGTATCAGGATAATGGGTTGGCAGTCTTTAACCGTGATACCGGCACAGGAAATTTAACCTATTCGGGTTATCTTAAAGAAGGCGAAAATGGGGTTGCCGGTCTTGATGGCCCGGAGGATATAACTGTCTCACCTGATGGAAAAAATGTTTATGTAACCGGCTTCACAGGAGACACCCTGGCGGTTTTTAATCGGGACACAACAACCGGCGAATTAAGCTATTCAAGTTTGTTTAGAGACGAACAGGGAGGTGTGGATGGCCTTAATGGCGCATCCGGAATAACAGTTTCGCCGGACGGTGATAATGTGTTCGCTACAGGATATTATGATAATGCATTGGCGGTTTTTAATCGCGACCCTGTTACAGGTGCTTTAAGTTTCTATACTTTCTTTAAAAAAGGTATAGATAATGTAGACGGCCTTTATCATGCTAGAGAAGCGGCTGTATCGCTCGATGGCAAGAATGTCTATGTAACCGGAGGCGGTGATGACGCCATCGTGGTTTTCAATCGTGATACAACCACGGGAGTCATAACCTTTTCCTCATACCATAAAGACAATGTGGAGGGAGTCGATGGTCTGGATAGTGCAATAGGGGTGGCAGTATCCCCGGATGGAAAAAACGTTTATGTTACCGGGTCTGTAGACAATGCCCTTGCGGTTTTTAACCGATTCAT
>DRHE01000021.1 GCA_011049745.1 Spirochaetales bacterium
GCTTTATATCTTCTCCCCATGAGTAAAAGCACTCTATCCGATCCCGATTGAAGAGGAATATGGAAATGGGGACATACCTGTCTATCGGAAAGCGCCTTAACCAACTGCTCATTTATCATCTCAGGCTCCAGGGAGGAGAGCCGGAAGCCTTTTTGGCTGCTGATGTCCTGATTGGTTTCCCCGGTGAAAGTGAAGATGATTTTCAGGCCACCAGAGAATTGGTCGAGGAGCTGGGGTTCAGCAGGCTGCATGTGTTCCCCTTTTCCCCCCGCCCGGGTACTGCGGCGGAAAAAATGAAAGAGCATACACCTGAAAGAATCAGGGATCAGCGGGTAAAAGAGCTGATCCACCTCTCCAAAGAGCTGCTGGAGCGCTATAAACAGGGGTTTGTGGGCAGGAGAGTTGAGGCGATCCTTGAGCGCTCCTCTACCGCCCCAGTTACCGCGGCCGGCGTTGCCCCTATCCCTTTCTCTGCCGCTGGTCCTACGGCTACCGGCGTTGCCCCCCTCCCTGCCGCATCCCGGGAAGAGCAGGCGAAAAGGTGGCGGGGGCTTACCGGGAATTATCTTAAGATTGAAATAGAGGGGATACCGCAAAATTATGCTTCGGCCGGCAGGCTGGTGGCGGCAGAGATCACCCATAGCCGTGAAGTCTGCCGGGCTCGTTTTTTAGAGCCTGTCGAATCTTTATAATCTATGCGTCAATTATCTTCAATAAGGGGCCTTGTTTTTTAACGGTAATGGTATATATTTAAGTGTGCAGGGCAATTATAAAATCTGCAGATGCTTATCTGATAAATCAAAAAGTTACAAAATTGCTGGAGGTGACATAAGTGAAAAAAACAATAGCGGTATTGATACCTTTAATTCTGGTCAGTCTGCTTACGAGCTGCGCTGAGCTTTTTGAGTTTAATCTTTTTAAAGCGCTGGATCCAATTAAAATGCCGGATGCGGCCATGCTTTCTGAGATGGAAGATAAGGAGGGGGTCAGCGGCGTGCTGGACTACCTGGAGGCTGAACTTGGATCACCGGGCTTTATCGAGAGAAGCTGGAGGAGGAGCCGGGCGCATATGACGTAATAGAGGATTACCTTACCGGTATTTATACTGTAGGCACACCGCCCGCAAATGAAGAGGAGCAGAGGGCTGCCATTCTCTATGCCGATCTTAATCTGAAGACCACAGGGGGAGAGGAGCTGGTTAACAACTCGGTATCTGCTCTGATAGGAGGGGATTTTTCTTCCGGTAGTTTAGATACTGTTGCAGAAGTAAGAACGTTTTTATTAGGATTTCTACCGGAAGTGATGCCGGCTTCCGCTTTAGATAGTCAGTCGGCATTTAATGAAATGCTTCAAGGATTTGTTGCAGCGAATGCTGCTTATGATGATTTTGGAACTGCTCTGCCTGGTACTATTCCGGATGAAATCAATATGGGAGATATGGTCCAGAAAGCGATAGTATCCTATGTAATCGCAGAGGCAATTGGAGTCTATTCAAATGCCCAGCTGTATCAAATTGCTCAGGGAGTGGATCCAGGAGCAGATCCAACAGGAAGCATTCCTGATCCCTTTGCGGCTGGTCCTATAGATAATATTTTAACAGCTGCAGGGATCGACATCAGCAATTTTCAATAAGATGAGTACTAACGGAGTATGCAGGTGAAACGATTAGCAATATTTATAACTATACTATTTCTCATAGCAGCAGGCTTTGCCTATTCAACCGATAGCTCACTACTGGAGAAACCCTTTATGCCGGTGAGTCCGCAGATTATGGGGCGGGGCGGGGCGTTTATTGCAGATGCCCATGGATATAACTCCCTCTTTTATAACCCGGCGGGTTTTGCCAGGTCTGACGGCTCCTTTACCATATCTGATACCACCGCCTGGGTTTACGCCAATCCGGCGAGGTTTATGGATTCTATTGGCAATGCCGGTACCGAGGAGATTACCAATTTTGTAAACCAGGAGATTACAACCGGCGGTTTAGGCTATGGTTTTTCTCAAGGCATTGGCTATGTGGGCGGCGGCCTGGGTCTTGGAGCAGCCTTCATTATGGATTCCTACCTTTACGGTCCCACTGTACTTGGCGCTGAAGGAGACATTACCTTCACCCTTGGCTTTATTGCCGGCCTTGGTGTGCCCATTGACCTGTTGGGAATAAAATTCAATTTAGGCGCAGATATCCGGCCGATGATCCGTCTGCACGCGCCATTTGCCCATGAGACCGCCCTGGATTTGCTTAATGCAGCTATGAGCGGCGGTGATCTTTTAGCCTCATTCAGCAGCGTAAATGCCATGCATGGTTTCGGCCTCGGTCTGGACCTGGGCGCGATTGCCGAACTGGGTAACCTGAATGTCGGATTATCCATAAGAGATTTTCTTGGAACTTCCTTCAAATACACTGAGAATAGCTTTGAGACGATTATGGATTCTTTAGGGAGCTCCGGTAGTTTGCCGGACAGCGGCACTGAAGTGACTGAAGATTACCATATACCTATGGATATAGGTGTGGGCGTAGCCTACTATCCGGATTGGGAATTGATGGGCACTCTAATTGAACCTTCATTCTATGCCGATCTTCAGGATGTAATCGGTGTGATCAGGGATAAAAGATCGCCCTGGGCGCTCCTGCATATAGGGACCGAAGTAAAGATGCTCTCTTTTCTTACATTAAGAGCAGGGCTTAACCAGGGGTACATTACCCTCGGCGGCGGAATAGAGCTGTTGTTCCTTGATCTGAATTTCGCGCTCTTTACCAGGGAAATGGGGAAGCATTTGGGCGACAGGCCTAATTCAGGAATTACTATTGAAGGAGCCATCCGTTTTTGATTAGAATATAACTGGTTGAATTGATATTTTTTGTTTTCTGAAGAGGGGATTAACAATGAAAAATACCAGAATCCTGATAAATAGTATTTTGGTTTTACTGCTCCTGCTTTTATTTGCGGGCTGTCAGGCAATCTTTACCTACAGTCCGTTATCTTTTCTGCAGAGAGATCCGGCCAACCTGCCTCTGGATCAGAAAATTGTCTGGGCGGAGAATGCCCTGGCCAGCGGCGATCCTGAAGCAATGGCAACTGCTTACGATGTGATTAAAAATGAATCAGGCGTAGACTATCTGGCCGCGAATCTGGCTTTAGAGCTATCCGGAGTGCCGCAGCTTCTCTTTGAGGTAATGGAGGGGGATGTTGCGATTGACAGCGAGGCTGATCTGGATATTTTTCTATTGCAGGTAGATGAAGATTATATAGTTGCAGCAGGTGGTCACTATAACGATACATTAGCCAATGATCCTGATTCCCTTACCGGAACGGATTATATTTTAGGTGCTGCCAGTATATTGTTTAAAGCAGGTAAAGAGAGCGTTGGGGGCACTATAGGCTTGCTTACAGCTGGTGAAGCCCAGGATGCTGAAGATTTCGCACTTGCGGGTTTGACAAATCTTCCGGCTGATGATCCTGCTCGTGAGTACTTGCAAGAACTTTATGATTTTATCATTACAATATTATAATTGCTAACTTCCTGCGGAGATGATTGATGCGCACCGATAGAAGAACAAAATATCTTTTTACTTTGCTATTGCTCCTCCTGTCCGGCTCCATGCTTTTTGGGGTTACAGTTAATGATCTGGAAATCAGGATCCCATCGGCGCGAACCGCAGCTATCGGCGGTGTTCATATTGCCCTGGCGGATGATTTAACCACCCTCTTCAGCAATCCTGCCGGTTTCCGCTCCGCCGGTCCCCAATTGTCATTGGCAGAGATAACCATGGGCGTTTCGGGGCCCATTTTTGAGATCGCCAGCTTGATGCTCAGCGGCAAATCAACCGATGATCTGCTCGCCGATCCTGATGTGCAGGATCTGATAAAGGGGATCTATGCAGGCTTAAACCTGCTTGGTCCCATTTCATTTGGTTATGTGGGCAATGGTCTGGGTTTCGGTATCTTCAACGAGTTAGGCATAAGTTTTTCAGGTGCTGGCACGGTGCCCAAAGTAACTACCAATATAGAGGAAGAATTTATCTTTGCAGGCGGATACGCCTTTCGTATTCCGCTTCCCCAGACCTGGAACAGTACATTTGACGCCGGAATATTGCTGAAAGCCTTTATCAATACCATGAGTAGCACAACTAAAGATATTCTTGATCTTATGGATGTTTTTTCAAATCCTGCTGCTATGATTATGAACGAACCTTTTTTTATATCCATGGGTATTGGTATTGACTGGGGAATACTCTATTCCTACAAAGAGGTTTTTTCTGTGGGATTGGTATGTAGAGATCTTCCCTCTCCAGTGCAGATTAATGAGTATTCTTCTTTCCAGGGTTTTCTTGATGATGAACAGCCGGTGAAAACCAACGATTTTTTACCGATTGATCTAAGTTTTGGTATAATGTATAAGCCGTCTCTGGGGAATCTTGAGCGTTATATTAATGATCTTAAATTGATGCTCGATTATGAGGATATCCTTGACTTCCTGACTCATTCGGAAAGCTCTACCAATCCCATTTTACACGTTGGCTTTGGTTGTGAGCTTGATGTGCTGCAGATACTATCCCTGCGTGCCGGTTTCTACCAGGGGCTTTTGAGTGCCGGCCTGGGGCTGCATCTCTCTTTCTTTACCTTCAATATGGCCATGTTCGGCACAGAACTCTCCACTGAACCGGGAATGAGGCCTGTCTATAACCTTTTACTGGGCCTGGAGTTCAGGTATTAAAGGGTTCGTAGTCGGTATTGGGTGCCGGTTGACATAAAATAAGTAAATTGCTAAACTGCCCCAGTTTTCAAAATGGGCCGCTAGCTCAGGTGGTAGAGCAA
>DRHE01000022.1 GCA_011049745.1 Spirochaetales bacterium
ATTAATGGCGGCGCCACCAGCAGATTGTCGCCGGCAACACCATTTACCATTCCCCCCCCCGGATATACCACCAGGCCTCTTTTCATACATTCAGCAGCCACCCTGCGGGAGGCGCTCAACTGTCCGGGGAAAGGCTCTTTAGTCGTTCTGTCGGTTACCAGTTCGATACCCCACATCAGCCCCTTCCCGCGTACATCCCCAACAATCGGCAGGTCTGTCAACCGGGCCAGTTGTTCTTCCAGCACTTTGCCTTGTGTTTCAGCATTCTCAATCAGGTGATGTTCTTTTATAAACATGAGAACCGCAGTTACAGCGGCAGCGCTTACCGGGTTGGCGTTATAGGTGTAGCCATGCTGGAAATGGCCGCTGCCCATTTTAATGGTGTTGCCGGCGACAATCTGCTGGTGGCGCCGCCATTAATCGTAACTGAAGATCAGATTAAGGAGATCGTTTTAATCTTTGAGCAAAGCCTTGCCGCCGCTTCTGATTACTTGCTTAAAGGATTATAAGGAGGTATAGATGGCCAAAAAAATAATCAAGCCGGTTATGTCGGCTGAACAGGCTGTGAAAAGTATAGAGGATGAAAGCACCATTATGGTGGGGGGGTTCAACTACGGGGGCATTCCCTATACCCTGGTTGATGCTGTTATCGATGCCAATATTAAAGAGCTTACTCTTATATGCAACGACACCGCTTACGAAGATGTCGGCCATGGTAAACTTATTAAAAATGGCCGGATAAAAAAGGTAATTGCCTCGCATGTAGGATTGAACAAAGCAACTCAAGCTCTTTTTAATGAAAAAAAACTTGAACTTGAATTAGTGCCCCAGGGCAGCTTAGTGGAGAGGATCAGGGCGGGCGGTTACGGCCTGGGCGGTATTCTGACGCCCACCGGCGTGGGTACCGCTGCCGAAGAGGGCAAGAGAGTAATAGAGGTTGAGGGAAAAAAATATATTCTTGAGCTTCCTCTTAGAGCAGATGTAGCCCTTATTCGGGCTTATAAAGCCGACCGCTACGGCAACCTGGTTTATTACGGCACTAATCGCAACTTTAACCCGGCCATGGCAACAGCCGCCGGGATTGTCATTGTCGAAGTCGATGCCATTTTAGAAGTTGGCTCTCTTGATCCCAATAGAATAGTTACGCCAGGGATATTAGTGGATATTTTAGTTTTTAAGGGGGATTCCTACTATGCTTCCCGTACTTGAAGAAGAAAAAGCGAGACATCGCATAGCAAAGCGTATTGCTTTAGAGTTCCATGATGGGGATGTGGTTAATCTGGGTATCGGTATTCCCACTTTAGCCTCTGACTATATCTCTGAAAATGTGCGCATTATTTTTCAGACTGAAAACGGCGTTGTCGGCGCCGGCCCCAAACCGGAACAGAACGATTGGCGCTTCATAGGAGCGGGAGGACGCTGCCTTACTCTATTGCCCGGCGCAAGCCTTATTGCCAGCGACTTCAGTTTCGGACTGATCAGGGGCGGCCACCTCGATTATACTGTTTTAGGCGCTCTGCAGGTGGACAGCGAAGCTAACCTGGCCAACTGGTGGATCCCGGGAAAACTCGTGCCCGGCATGGGTGGGGCTATGGACCTGGTAACCGGTGTAAAAAACGTTATTGTCGGCACCAGCCATACCAGTAAAAAAGGCGCTGCCAAATTGGTAAAAAAGTGCGATTTGCCGCTTACCGGGGTCGGGGTGGTAAGTATGGTGGTTACCGAATATTGCGTGATGCGGTTCCCGGAGAAAAAAATGACCCTGTCCGAACTCGCACCGGGGGTGAGTATTGAAGATTTACAGGAAGCAACCGGAGCTGAGTTTGCCGTAAGCGAATCCCTCTGCCAAATGCAGGGGATAGAAGAGTAAGGAGGAATCACTTTGAAAAAAGCAGTTATCCTATCCGCCTGCAGAACTGCCGGTGGGAAATTCGGGGGAACTTTAAAATCAAAGACTGCCGTTGATCTGGGTGCTGCGGCAATTGCCGAAGCAGTACTGCGAGCCGGAATATCACCGGCCGATGTTGCCGAAGTAATAATGGGCAATGGCTGGCAAAGCGGTGTTGGGCCTAATCCGGCCAGGATAGCCGCCTGGAAGTCTGAATTACTTAAAGATGTGCCGGGTTTTACAGTAAATAAGCGCTGTGGTTCGGGACTACGCTCCATAATGTTGATAGCAGATCGTATTCGCCTTGGCGATATTAATGCGGGAGTTGCCGGCGGCATGGAGAGCACCAGCAATGCTCCCTACATACTGCCGGATGCCCGCTGGGGTCATATAATGGGGGAGAAGATAGTTCTCGACGTCCTGCATGAAGACGGTTTTATCTGTCCACTGGCGGATATGCTGATGGGAGAAACCGCAGAGATTCTGGCCGTGGAATATGGCATTTCCAGGGAAGAGCAGGATAGTTTTGCACTGGAGAGTCACCGCAAAGCAGTTGAAGCAATTGAATCCGGAAAATTTAAACAGGAGATAGTGCCGGTAACTGTCCGGCAGAAGAAGGAAGAAATTATCTTCGATACTGATGAAATTCCAAGAAGAGATACCAGTATGGAAAAACTGAATAGGCTGCCGGCGATATTTAAAAAAGAGGGCACGGTAACGGCCGGATCAAGTTCGAGCCTATGCGATGCAGGAAGCGCCCTGGTTATTGCCGGCCGGGATTGGGCAGCGGCCAATGGCTATAAACCGCTGGCTGAGATACTGAGCTATGCAAGCGCCACGGTAGAACCCGATCACATGGGGCTGGGCCCGGTTAAAGCCTGTGCCCTGGCGCTTAAAAAAGCCGGTTTAGAATTGGAAGATATGGAGCTGATAGAGCTTAATGAGGCCTTCGCCGTCCAGGTGCTGGCTGTTCAGCGGGATATGTCTTTTACCATGGAAAAATGTAATGTGCATGGCGGAGCAATTGCGTTGGGCCATCCTATCGGTGCTACCGGCGCTAAGATACTAACCACTCTTATCTATGCTCTGCAAACCTGTGACCGGGAACTCGGCCTGGCCACTGCCTGCATCGGCGGCGGGCAGGGTGTTGCCCTGATAGTGAAGCGGGTGTCCTGAATTTTAAAAGAAATCTATTCCCCGTTAATGGTGCGGTGACCTATGGCGCTGGGCATATATCAAGCCCATCGTTTTTCAGGAAATCGAACTATCATATGGATCCTTGAGCTGCCATTATGGATATTCTCAATTGAGTGCTCTATATCACAGTGATAAATGATAAAATCACCTTTATGGAGCTCGCTTTCGCTTGTCCCTGCCTTCACACGAACAGCTCCTTCAAGTATGGTAAGATATTCCTCAGATTTTGGCTCATGTGGTTTGGAAATAAGCGAACTGCCCTTATCAAAAGTAAGAATATAGATTTCCAGGTCTTCCGCCATCATAATTGGTGAGAGCACCTGCACATGCAGGCTGTCTTTCACTGTATTCAAAACAGCCATACTCTCCTTCTGAATTACAATAAACTTTTTGGCGCTTTCGCTCTCACCTTTCAAGATAGCATTAAGTTCAATCCCCAGGCCGCGAGCAATCTTCCACACCGTTGCAACTGTAGGGTTTACCTTTTGAGATTCTATCTGTGAAAGCATGGCTTTCGAAACCCCGCTTCGTTCAGCTAAAATATCCAGGGTGAGCTGCTCTTTTTTTCGAATCCTTTGAATGTTTTTTCCTATCAGGGGAGGATTTTCATCTTTCATCTTTAATACTCCATTAAAAGCTATTGACATTTTATTATTGTATGATATTTTAGATTAATATTCAATATAGTGAACAATACATGAAGGTGTACTAACATGAAAATTTTGATTACCGGTTCCCTCGGACAACTTGGCAGTGAGCTTGCTCCTGCTCTAATGAAACGCTACGGTGAAAACAACGTTGTCCTTACAGATATTAAAAGTATAGAGGAAAAGCCGCAGTCTGAACAAGGGCTTTTTTTTCAGCTTGATTGCCGGGATTCACAAAAACTTTTTGAGATCGTAAGCAAAGAGAAGATTACGCGGATCTATCATCTTGCTGCCCTCCTTTCAGCAGTTGCCGAATCAAGGCCCCAGGAGGCATGGGATATAAATATCAATGGCCTCTATTCAATTTTAGAGGTGGCCCGGGTGCATGGATGTTCTGTTTTTACTCCCAGTTCAATAGCAGCCTTCGGCCCAAACACACCAAAGGATTATACACCCCAGGATACAATTCAACAGCCTACATCGATGTATGGTGTTACCAAGGTTGCCGGGGAGCTTTTGTGCAACTACTACTTTCATAAGTATGGGGTAGATACGCGGGGAGTAAGATATCCTGGTATTATCTCGAATGTAACAATGCCGGGAGGAGGAACAACGGATTATGCAGTTGAAATTTACTATGAGGCCATTAAGAAGAAGAGATACACCTGTTTTTTAGGAGGAGATACCTATCTCGATATGATCTATATGCCGGATGCAATTAAGGCAGCGATTGACCTTATGGAGGCTAATCCGGCAAAACTGCGCCATAGAAATGCCTTCAATGTCAGTGCAATGAGCTTTTCCCCCGAGGACTTATCAGCCTATATAAGAAAATACATCCCGCAATTTGAAATAAGCTACAATATTGACCCTGTTCGCCAGGCCCTTGCAAACTCATGGCCCAATATGCTTGAGGATTATGCAGCGAGGGTCGAGTGGGGGTGGGATCCTGAATATGACATCGATGCTATGACAAGCGATATGCTCGAGGTATTGAAAAATAGAGGAGCATAAGACCTTTACGACACCTCTTTAAAGGATTCGAGTGCATAATCGAGATCCTTCCTGGTATGAGAGGCTGATATTTGAACCCGAATTGTGTCCTGACCTTTCGGAACAACAGGGAAGGTTAATGCTATAACAAGAATGCCTTTACCGTATAATTCAATTGCCATCCTTTTTGCCTTAAGCGGGTCACCGATAACAACAGGAACTATCGGGTGGGAGCCTTCAATTGTTTTTAAGCCGATTTTTTCTATACCTTTTCTAAAATATTCACTCTTTTCGCGTAAAGCCGCCAATAGCTCTAATCCCTCATCGCTTTCTAAAATCTCAAGGGCTTTTAGCGAAGCGCTTGCTGTTCCTGCTGCTATTGGATTTGAATATATATAAAATGGAGATGTTTCCCGCAGATATTCAACTATCAGTTTATCTGTTACCACAAATCCGCCATCGACTCCAAACGCCTTGCCGAGTGTTCCTGTTATTATATCTATTCCATCAGCCCGGCACACCTCTACAACCCCTCTTCCGGTATTACCAATGGCGCCGATTCCATGGGAATCGTCAACAATCGTTATTATTCCCTGTTCAAACTTGGCGCCATACCGGTCAGCAAGTTCAGCAATGATATTCAGTGGTGCATAATCCCCCCGCATACTGAATATCCCATCGGTTATTATTATAGCTCTTTTTGCATTTTCAGAAGCTTCTTTAATACATTTTTCAAGCTCTTTCATATTGCAGTGGGAGTATATGCTTTTTCTAGCCCTGCTGACTCCTGCAAGCCTTATTGCGCTGATTATGCTGTTGTGATTCAATTCATCACTAATTAAAATTGTGTTCTCATCAACAAGCGGGGCAATAATTCCACAATTTGCCGCATAAGCAGAATTGTATATCATGGCAGCCTCTCTATTAAAGAAAGCTGCTATTTTTTTCTCAAGCAATAGATGGGGTTGTTGGGTTCCTGAGATAAATCTTACTGCGCCCGGCCCCACGCCAAACTTTAGAGCCGCTTCGTGCTCCGCTTTTATCAAACGCTGATCATTTGATAGACCTAAATAGCTGTTTGAGGCGAAATTGATAAGGTTTTTATTGCCTTCTGTTACAATTTTCCTGCCGAATCCATTAGCAGGCGGTAAAATATCAAGGATGATCTTTTCCTCTCCCTTAAGCCTTGCCTCTCTTTTAAGATTGTCCAGTTTTTCAGTTAAAACCGATTTTAATCTATTAACCATTTATCTCCTCCAAAAAACAGCTTGACAAGAAATTATTATATAGTAAACTAAAATTAAATATAGTAAACTTTAATATATTAACCCTGTCATGGAAAGGGTAAACTTAAAAAACGGAGAGAAAAAAGATGAAAAGAAAAGCACCAGTGCACTGTATCATAAATTCTACATCAATTCACGGCAATTTAGAATAGCCTAAACATATAATACCTTACATTGAACATGTAACTACCAGCCCTGCTGGTAGTCGGTAAAGGTCTTACCTTAAGAGATATATGCAAGGAAAAATAAAATGACAGACCAGATATATATTAAAGAACTGGTAGCAAAGTCAAAAAAAGCATTGAAGGAGTTTGAATTTTTTAATCAGAAGACCATTGATCGCATTATCAGAGAACTTGCAAAATATGTTTTTGATCATGCTGAAGAGCTTGCCAGGATGGCACAATCTGAAACAAGAATGGGGAGTGTAGAAGACAAGACAAAAAAACATCTGGGAAAATCCAGAATAATGTGGCACAGTCTGAAAGGTAAAAAAGCAATTGGCATAATATCTGAAGATGAAGAGCTGGGCATCATCGAGGTGGCGAAACCTATTGGAGTTCTCGGAGCTATTCAGCCCTGTACAAACCCTATAGTTACTCCTATGGCCAATGCTATGGCCGCTCTTAAAGGTCGAAACACAATAATTATTGCACCCCATCCTCGTGCAGTTTACTGTACGAAGTTTCTTATTGATGAATGGAATAAATTACTCAAAAAGCACAATGCTCCTGAAAATATTATTCAGTGCGTTGAAGAGGTAAATATTGAAAGATCTAACCTTCTAATGAAAATGACTGATGTATCTGTTGCAACCGGAGGACCGGGGATGGTGAAAGCTGCTTATTCAAGTGGTAAACCTTCTTTTGGCGTCGGCCCAGGGAATGTACAGTGTATAATTGATAGAGGGGTTGATATTAAAAAGGCTGTCGAGATTATTGTTGGCGGAAGGATATTTGATAATGGAATCATCTGTTCAGGAGAACAGACAATAATTACTCCTGAAGAGATCTATGACGATGTGATAGATGAACTCAAATTCAACGGAGGCTATGTTGTTGAAAACCAAAAAGAACGGGAAACCCTTTTAGATGTTCTTTTTCCGGAAGGAAAACTCAATAGAAAACTGATTGGGCAGGAAGTTCAGGCAATTGCAAAAACTGCCGGAATAGAAATGCCGGAAGATACCAAAGTAATTGTAATTCCTGAGGAGGCTTCAAACAAAGACAGTCTTTTGAGAAAAGAAAAAATGTTTCCTGTAATAACTCCATTTAAATACAAGGAATTTAGCGAAGCTGTTAATATAGCTCTTGAGAACCTCGATATAGAGGGGAAAGGACATTCTGTTGTTATTCATTCAGAAAATAAGGATCATATTCTTGAGCTGGCAGAAAAAGCCCCGGTCAGCCGTGTTCTTGTTAATCAGCCATGCTCAAGTACCAGTGGTGGCAGTTTTTCTAATGGACTTAATCCAACAAGCACGCTCGGCTGCGGTTCATGGGGTAATAACAGTATTTCTGAAAACTTCTATTATAAGCACCTGCTAAATATTACTAGAATTGCGAATATAAGGGAAAACACTGTAATACCTTCCGATGAAGAGATTTGGGCTGAAGAGGTATAATTTTCATGAAGTTAGTTGAGTATAAGGCGTATGATATTTTTTACAAATATGATCTGCCATGCAGTGAAGGTTGTGTTGTCAGCTCTTTAGAAGAATTGAGGGATCTCAAGGATACAATGAAGTATCCTGTTGTTTTAAAAGCACAAGTGCAGACCGGAGGGCGAAGCAAGGCTGGAGGTGTTCAATTTGCTTCAAACGGATCAGAACTCCTTGAAAAAGGGGAAAAACTGCTGGGAATGAAAATTAAAAATCTTCCGGTAAGGATAATTTTTATTACGGACAAGGTTGAGATAAAAAAGGAAATGTATCTCAGCTTTACTTTAGATAGGAAACATAAAAAACCGGTGATGATTTTCAGTCCTGAGGGGGGAGTAGATATTAATGAAATTGCAGAGAAGCATCCTGATAAGATAGCGAAAGTTCTTCTTGCCCCCTCGAAAACTCTCGACGATTTTGTCATTCAGTATGCAATGGATAAAACCGGTCTTGAGCAGGATTATCGGACTGATTTTAAAGGGGTTTGTCAAAAATTATATAGTGTTTTTATTGGTATGGACTGCATACTTGCCGAGATAAATCCGCTTATTATCGACAATGACGACAAAATGATAGCACTTGATGGGAAAATTGATGTTGATGATAACTCTCTTTACAGGCACGATGATGTAAGAGTGTTCAGAAATGAAATAGAAGAAAACAAGCTTATTCTTGAAGCCCGCCATTTTGATTTTCTTTATATACCAATAAATAATGAAGGTAATATAGCTGTAATCAGTAATGGTTCGGGGATGATAATGTCCTCAATTGATCTTATTACCAAAAGAGGTATGACTGTGACCTGTGCTCTGGATCTTGGAGGTGGAGCTACAGCTGATCGTATTAAAGAATCCCTGCGAATAGTAGCATCAAACCCGCTTGTTGATACAATTTTTATAAATATTTTTGGCGGGATCACCAGATGTGATGAGATAGCCAAAGGAGTTGAAAAGGGAGTTGAACTTATAGGTAAAACAAAACTTGTGATACGGCTTGAGGGTACAAATAAAGAAAAAGGGCTTGAGATAATCAATAGCGTCAGTGGCAGTGTAAAAATGGCCGCAGGGCTGAAAAATGGAGTTGAAATTCTGTCACAGGATCTGAAGCTATGAGTTTTTTTATAGATGAGAATACAAAACTTATTGTTCAGGGAATTACCGGAAGAGAAGGAACATTTCACACTGAACAGATGCTTGAGTATGGAACAAAGGTTGTTGCCGGGGTTACTCCGGGGAAGGGTGGTGGCGAAGTATTAGGTGTTCCGGTATTTAATACTGTAATGCAGGCGATGCAGGAAACAGAAGCAAATGCAACTGTATTGTTTGTGCCTCCAAAGTTTATGTATAAAGCTGCTTATGAGGCTATTATGTCTGAAATCCCTTTAGCAATTACTATTGCAGAAGGGGTTCCGGTTCATGATATGTTGAAACTCCATTATCTTGCAAAAGAAAAAGGGTGCAGGCTTATAGGGCCTAACTCCTTCGGAGTAATTTCACCGGGTAAAGCAAAAGCCGGTTTTATGGAACACAGAATTTTTATGCCTGGGAATATAGGGATAATGTCCCGCAGTGCCACTAACTGCTATGAGACAGTATTTTTTATGAAGCAGAAAGGAATTGGCCAATCTACATGTATTGGTGTAGGCGGTGATATGATTCCAGGCTCAGTTTTTGTCGATATGCTTCCATTTTTTGAGAATGATCCGGATACAGAAGTAATAGTGATGATTGGGGAAATAGGAGGTAGTGAAGAAGAGTTGGCAGCTGTCTACATTAAAGAACATATTACAAAACCTGTTGTTGCACTTATTGCAGGAAAGAATGTGCCTGAGGATACCAGTATGGGGCATGCGGGAGCAATTGTTTCGCCGGATGGTGAAGGCTCCGCAGAAAAAAAAGAAGCGGAATTAAGGTATGCGGGGGTTCATATAGCAGAAGGAACTGAAGATCTGGTGGAGATTCTGCTAAGGCTACTATAGGTGAGATTATGGAGAGTGTATATAATAATAAAAGATGATGATGGAAGAAGGTTTTATAAAGGTAGAATTGGGCTTTGGAAAGCAAAGTAAATTACTATTAGTACCCGCAAAAAATATTGGAAAAATAATGCATGGGGAAAAGATTGATGTACAGCTTTCTGAAGCAGAGGTGGTTGAACAAGCTTTAAAAGATCCAATTAAGGCTTTGCCTATTGATGGTACTTTTAAAAAAGGCGACAAGGTTGTTGTAATCACGAGTGATCTAACAAGACCAATGCCAAGTTATAAAGTTTTACCACAGTTAATTATGGAATTAAACAGAGCTGGAATTGAGGACAATGATATAACAATAGTTTTTGGGCTTGGAATTCATCGAAAACAGACAGTCGAAGAAAAAAGGAAATTGGTTGGTGATGATGTTTTTATAAGAATAACCTGTATAGATAGTGATCCTGATGATGTAGTATCATTAGGAGTGACATCAAGTGGAACTCCTGTTGACATTTTCAGACAGGTTGTTGAAGCAGATAAAAGAATCTGTCTTGGGAATATTGAATATCATTATTTTGCAGGGTACAGCGGCGGATACAAGGCTATTATGCCCGGAGTTTCAACCTTTCCTGCTATACAGAAGAACCATAGTCATATGGTTGAGGAAGGGGCGCGGGCAAGTAATCTCGTTAATAATCCGGTTAGAGATGATATCGAAGAAGTTGCTGGTTTTATTAAAATTGATTTTCTTTTTAATGTTGTGCTTAATGAGCATAAAAAAATTATAGGAGCTTTTGCCGGCGATCCTGTAGCTGCCCATAGAGA
>DRHE01000023.1 GCA_011049745.1 Spirochaetales bacterium
AAGCAGGAGAATTGCTGGTTATGTCCAAATGGGCGGGGCTGGAAGCCACTACTATTCTGGCCAGGGAGAAAAAACAGGTGTGATCTTGCCGATAACCGCAGCCGGGATTCCCCCTGTGTTAAGCTTTGCGCAGGCATCTGCGGCAAGTTCCGGCTCAGTGGTAAAGAGAAAGACCCCTGAGCTTAAAATCCCCAAAGGGTCCAGGTTAAAATAACTGCAGAGTTTAAGGGTTTCTTCTCTGATTTTTATTTTTGCGCTGTCGATGCGGGCGCCCACCCCCGAGCGGGAAGCGATTTCATGAATTCCGGTGGCTATACCGCCCTCTGTAGGGTCATGGCCGGCGGTAATCCTGATATCTTTTAATATCTTCCCTTCGCGGATTATCGATATGCCGGGATCGTGGAGCCAGCCCAACACCCGCTTAAAGCCTTCCCGGCCGAGCAATCTACGGCACACCTGTTTTTTCTCCCTGGCCAGAATAGTAGTGGCTTCCAGCCCCGCCCATTTGGACATAACCAGCAATTCTCCTGCTTGAGCTCCGGAGGTGACTGTGGGCTCTTTGAAGAGACTGCCCACCATCTGGGCGGATATAACAATCCTGGTTACGGCTGAGGTTACCTCTGTATGGCCGCCGACCCACAGAACCCCAGCCTGCCGGCAGGCAAGGCTGATTTCTTTAAAGATTGCCGGCAGCTTTTCATGGTTGGAGTCCGGAGGCAGGAGAATTGTAGTGGTCAGGTACTTTGGTATACCGCCCATGGCGACAATATCGTTGCAGTTAACCGCTACCGTATAGGTGCCAATATTCTCTTCGGTAAAGGTAATTGGGTCGGCGGTGATTATAATTATTTTGTCGCTGCGCACAACCGCCGCGTCTTCTCCCGCATCGGCGCCCACTATAATCTCGGGAGAGCGTGAGGTCTCTTTGAGCAGCCGCGAGAGCTCTTCTGGGGGTATTTTTCCCTCTTTCATAAGCTATGAGCATACCTTTATCAGGCCCTCTGTCAAGATATGGCTCGAACAATGGCAGAATAAGCAGGACACAGGCAGCCCAACTCAGCCATTAACAAGGCCCCTGCATAGCGCCGGGCAAATTATTCTAATCCGGAGCATTAATCCTCTTGACTAACCCGAAAAGCTAAATAGAATATCAAGTATGGGGAAGAAAAATATTCAGGAGTATATGCAGCAGTATGGCGATCAGCTTATTCGTTTTAATCCCTATGCAATAAAAAAAATGGGACTGCTCCCTACACAGACCCTGCTGAAATTAGATGATTACATGTTAATCTGTGCTCCCTTCCAGTTGTCTATGAAGAGGGCAATTCTGCTGGTAATTTTAAGCAAAGATGAGATAAGTTTTTTCCAGCAGTTTCAGAATAAGATAGTATCCTTGAGTTTTACCTTTCAGCGGCCGGGTAACAATACCCCTATCAATCTTTTCGTAAGAGGGACCCTGGTGCGTATGGGCCCGGTTAAGGGCAGGAACAATGTCTGCCTGGTTGACCTCTCTTACAGCAACTGTCCCAATGACCTTATGGAGATTGTGGCCGACTATCTTGGTAACCATGCTTCATTAAAAAGCCAGTATGAGCATTTAAGGAACAAGACGGTTGAACTAAATGAAGAGAATACCAGGATTATGCGCTACAATAAATATGCTGAAGTGCAAATTGCCGGCAAGAAGCATCAGGTTAATCTAATCTCTGTTTCAGTAAACCGGCTTATTATAGATATTCCTGCTGCTGCGGACCCAATTGAAGAGGGTTCCAAAATCATAATCAAGCTCTATTTTCAAATGTATCAGTTTATAATTACCGGCAGTGTAACTAAAGCAGAAAAAGCTCTTGAGGCGGGTTTTACCAGGGTTTATTATGATATAGAATTTACACCGGAACTGGTGGAAATTCTTGATGATTATTTTTTCCGTTTGAGTTTTAAAAGGTAGCCGTTGTTACGGAACTGAATTTTGCGGATCCGATAAACAGACTGGCCCGGGAGAGATTCGCAGTTTCCTATCTTTACCCTATACAGCGTTTTGTTATTTCCAATATTTTAGAAGGTATTAGCCAGATAGTAGTGCTGCCCACAGGCAGCGGCAAATCACTCTGCTTCCTGCTTCCCTCATTGGTTTTAAAGGGGGTTACCCTGGTCGTTGTGCCGCTGCTCTCCCTTTTACAGGATCAAATAAAGCGCCTTGAAAAAGTCAATTTAAGGGCAGGGGTAATCCGGGGAGGGCAGAGTTCCAGGGAGCGTGAGCAGATATTTGCACATTTGAGAAAGGGCGACATGGTCTTGCTTTATGCAACTCCGGAGGCGCTTCTTTCTTCTTCCATAAAAAAATCTCTAAAGGATCTCAGGATCGCCCATCTGGTGGTGGATGAAGCCCATTGTATTTCGGAGTGGGGACCGGGCTTTCGTCCGGATTACCTCAAAATCGGCCAGGTGGCTGAAGAGCTGAAGATTCCCCTTTTAAGCGCTTTTACCGCCACGGCTTCAGAGAGGGTTCTTGCGGATATCCGTAAAGCTCTTTTCGGCGGCAGAATGGTAAGCAGAGTAATAGATACCCCAGACAGGCCCAATATAAGCTATACGGTTCTGCCCGTAATATCCACTGCTAGGGCTTTGAGCCGCCTTGTTAAAGAGGAGAAAAAGCCGATACTGGTCTTTTCCCGCACCAGGAAGGGCGCAGAGGCATGTGCCCGGTATCTAATTGAACGAATTCCCGAAGAGAAGGTCCTTTTTTATCATGCCGGCTTGGATCAGAATGAGAGAAATAATGTGGAGGCGTGGTTTATGGATTCAGATAGCGTTATTCTCACGGCCACGTCAGCCTATGGTATGGGAATCGATAAAGCGGATATTCGGACCATCATCCATGTTGATCTGCCCCGTTCAGTTGAATCATACCTGCAGCAATCTGGCCGGGGCGGCAGAGATGGTAAGCCGGCCCGCTCTATCCTTTTCTACTCCATTCCGGATGCGCGGGATCTGTTGGCCGGCATAGATGGGAATAAGGGCCATAGCATTCTGGAGCGAGAGCGCTGCCGGCAGATAGTAGAATATGCCGGCGGGTTCAACCTTGGGGAAGAAGAATGGCCGCGCGCGGAGCAGTGCCGGCGCACAAAGCTGCTCTCAATTCTAGGTAAGGAAGAGGTTGCCTGCTCGGGGTGTGATGTGTGCAGCGGTGAGGCTGTAACAGTTCCGGAAGGGTTTACGGAAATTTTGTCCCTGGTAAAGAGGTATAAACGCTTATTTACTGTAAGGGAGCTTGACATGATCCTGGCCGGCAGGAGGAACAGCGATTCGCTCTCCCGTGGTTTTGACAGACTTGACGGTTTTGGTATATTAAAGAAGTGGGATGATATCGCTATTGAAATGGCGGTATCAGCAATGGTAAGAGCAGGTCGGTTGACCGTGGTTGAGCGAGTGTTCCGGCGCTACAGGGTAACCCTGGGAAAGGGTTTCAGAAGTTTTTCGGGAAATAAGGCCCGGTCAACGTCTTAACAGTAATTAACCTGTAAGGAGCAGAAGAAATGGCAGCTAAAGATTACAATCCCTACAAAACAGCCCAGGATCAATTTGACAGGGTAGCCGGGATGCTTGATCTGGATCAGGCAACCCGTGATTTGTTGAGGAACAGCCTGCGGGAGCATCACTTCAGTATTCCGGTACAGATGGATGACGGCGGGAAAAAGGTATTCCGGGGTTTCCGGGTGCTGCATAATGATGCCAGGGGGCCGGGAAAGGGAGGCATCCGTTTTCATCCCCAGGAGACAATCGATACGGTGCGTGCTCTGGCCATGTGGATGACCTGGAAATGCGCGGTAGTTGATATTCCTCTGGGCGGAGGAAAGGGGGGTGTCATCTGTGATCCCCATAATTTAAGCCTTAGGGAGCAGGAGCTCCTCTGCCGCGGCTGGGTAAGACAACTGGCCAGGAATGTGGGGCCATTTTCCGATGTACCGGCTCCCGATGTAATGACCAATGCCCAGCATATGCTCTGGATGCTCGATGAGTATGAAACTATACATGGCGCCAGGTACCCCGGCTTTATCACCGGCAAACCGGTGGGCATGGGGGGGTCGTTGGGCCGCACAGAAGCTACCGGCTATGGATTGATATTCACTGTCAGAGAAGCTTTGAAAGAAATGGGTATAAAGCCGGAGGGAACCGTGGCCTCGGTTCAGGGTTTCGGTAATGTGGCGCAATATGCCATAGAATTATTTACCCGGATAGGCGGCGAAGTATTGTGTGTATCCTGCTGGGACCAGGAAAAACAGCAGGCCTTCACTTATAAAAAGCAGGATGGAATCGACCTGGGGGAGCTCTTTCCCATTACGGACAGCTTCGGCAGTATTAATCAGGAGAAGGCAAGAGAACTGGGCTATGAAGCGCTCCCCGGTGGGGCCTGGCTCGAGCAGGAGGTGGATATCCTGATCCCGGCGGCTTTAGAAAATGAGATCAATGCTGAAAATGTGAATAAGATCAGTAAAAGGGTTAAGCTTATTGCTGAAGGGGCTAACGGGCCCACTACCATTGAGGCTGATGAAGGTATCAAGGAGAAGGGTATTTTCCTTATTCCCGACTTCCTGGCTAATGCCGGGGGTGTTACCTGCAGTTATTTTGAACAGGTTCAGAGCAACATGAACTACTATTGGGAAAAGGATGAGGTTTTAGGCAAGCTGGACATCAAGATGACAGCTGCTTTCATGGCTACCAGTGAAATGGCTAAAAAGAATAAACTATATATGCGTGATGCCGCGTATGTAATTGCAATTGACCGGGTGGCCAGGGCCAGTCAAAATCGCGGCTGGGTGTAACTTTTATAAGTGTCCATGGCGGACTACGGATCGGCAAAGAAAATATCGCCTTTTAACCGTAATTTTTTTAACGGTGGGGAGGGCTTTACCCGTATAGGTAACGGCAGTCTGGGCGGTAAAGCTCAAGGGTTGGCTTTGATCAGGGATACCCTTGCCGCTAAATTCCAGAAAAATCGCTTTCAGGATATTATAATCAATATCCCTACCCTGACGGTAATCACCACTCATTTCTTTGATCGATTCATGGAGCAGAATGATCTATACGAAATTGTTGCCTCCGATTTAAACGATGATCATATTGCCAGCCATTTTCAAAAGACGGAGCTTCCGGCGGAGATGATCGGCGACTTAAGGGCGTTGATTGCCCAGGTGCGGGTGCCATTGGCAATCAGGTCTTCCAGCCTGCTGGAAGATGCGGCCGGCTCCCCCTTTGCCGGCGTATATGGGACCAAGATGATTCCCAATAACCAGTACGATACGGATACCAGGTTTCGTAAATTCGTGGAGGCGGTCAAATTTGTTTACGCTTCCACCTTTTTCAAGAATGCCAGGGATTATATGAAGGCTGCCGGCCATAGTATTGAACAGGAAAAAATGGCGGTTATCATCCAGGAAGTTGTTGGCCTGCCTCATGACCGGCGTTTTTATCCCAATATATCCGGTGTGGCCCGTTCCTACAATTTCTATCCTTTGAGCTATGCCAAACCTCAAGACGGGGTGGTTAATCTGGCATTAGGGTTGGGTAAAATGATTGTGGATGGGGGTCTGGTCTGGTATTATTCTCCCCGCTTTCCCCGTGTGAATCCGCCTTATAAATCAACAGGTGATCTTTTAAAGTCCACCCAGAAAAATTTCTGGGCGGTGAATACAGGCAAACCACCACCCCATGATCCTATTAATGAAGCTGAATACCTGCTGAACCTGGATCTTAGGGATGCTGAATATGATGAGGTCTTACCCTATATAGCCTCAACCTATGATATACAATCGGACCGGGTAAACATTGGAACAACCGGTAAAGGACCGCGGATAATTACCTTTGCCCCCATACTTCAGGCAGAGATACTGCCTTTGAATGAGCTGCTGCTTATTCTGCTTGATCTAAGCGAAAAGACCTACGGCCATAAAGTGGAAATTGAGTTTGCCATGACCTTTGATCCGCGCTCCGGCAGACCGCCCCGTTTCGGTTTTTTACAGGTAAGGCCCCTGCAAATTTCGGCCGAGTCTGTTAAGATCGAGAAGGAAGAGTTGAAACACAGCACTGTGCTGGTTGCTTCAGAGAGAGTGCTGGGCAATGGGACGTTGAATACAATAGAGGATGTTGTTTATCTGAAACCGGATAATTTTGACCTTAAATATTCCCGGGCAGTGGCCGCAGAGATAGAGGCTTTAAACCGGCGGCTTATGGGAGAGGGACGGCCCTACCTGTTGATCGGTTTCGGCAGATGGGGGAGCTCAGATGACTGGCTGGGAATACCGGTTAACTGGTCCCAGATCGCCGGCGCTAAAGCCATTGTTGAATGTACCCTGCCGGAAATGTCCATAGATCTCAGCCAGGGAGCTCATTTTTTCCATAATATCTCCAACCTGGGTATATATTATTTTTCCCTGGAATATTCTGATGAATACCAGATCGATTGGGAGTGGCTGGACAGCCGGCAGGTTGCAGCTGAAGCTGAGTTCCTGAAACATGTACACCTTGCATCGCCGCTTAAGTTGAAGGTCGATGGAAAAAGAGGAATGGGGGTGATTTTCAAATGAAAGACCTGAGTAAGCCGGACAGCAAAGTTGATAATCTGCTTAATGATCTGCAGGAAAGGGCAAAAGAGCTTAACTGCTTGTACAAGATCGAAGAACTCTTGAACAATGCTGATGCCGAGTTGTCTGAATTGTTTGCCGGTGTGATTGAGATCATTCCCGCGGGCTGGCAGTTTCCGGAGGTCTGCCAGGTGAAGATAGAATATAAAGATCAGGTATACAGCTCTACAGGTTTCCGGGAGACGCCCTGGAACCAGAGTACGGACATTGCTGCCCAGGAAAAAGTTATGGGCAGGATAACGGTTTCCTACTCTGAAGAGGTGCCGGAAACCGGGAGTGGTCTCTTTCTTAATGAGGAGCGGAAGTTAATCGATACCATTGCTGATCGAATAGGCCATACCATACTGCAGAAAAGCTTAAGAGAGATATTCAAAGAGTGGAAGGAAATTAAAGAGGAGCTTTCGGAAAAAAAAGGCAGTGAGTTAAGGGCCGTCATCGATATGCTGGAACGGTCGGACAGGAAGCTTTTCCTCTATGTCTCACAGAAAATGCTTTACCACCTCTGCTGGAATAGCATTAAAGAGGCAAAAAAGCTGCTTGAAAAATTCGGTGTCAGCCGGAAAACAACCGGCCGCGGTGTGGATGATGATGATGTCAACCGGCCGGTTCAGAAACAAACAATCGACAGGATCATCTCTCTCAGCCATGAGGTATTCCGGGTTGCTGCCAAATCATTGAATGAAGAGCAGATACTCGCCAATATCCAGAAGTGGGTCCAGGAGGATAAGTCGCGATTCTTAGTTAAAGTCATTGATAACTCCAACTCAACACTTAACGATATAATTGATGCTCTTACCCGCTACCATTATATCGAGGCAGAGGGAGCAATGCTCTCTGATCCTATAGAAAAGGGTCTGCGTGTCTCCCTGATCCGCAGATTTTTTGCCGATCAATTGGAGTTTATAAATATCGCAAAAAAATTCATTGAGGTGCGTGATTTTTATGATTTAAGCCAGAGAATGGTCTTTACTGCCGAGAGCCAGGGTCAACTGGGGGGAAAGAGCGCCGGCTTATTTCTGGCTGCCCATATTGCGGCAAAATCTCCTGAACATAGAGAGCTCTTCAAGAATCTCAAGGTTCCCAGGACCTGGTACCTGACTTCCGACGGGCTGATCAACTTCCTGCATTATAATAATTTAGAAGAGATCAATGAGCAGAAATATAAAAGCATTGACGAGATATATCTCAGTTACTTGAATATTGTGCAGATCTTTAAGAATTCCAATTTTCCCCCTGAAGTTATCAAGGGGCTTTCCACTGCAATTGAGGACTTCGGCGATCATCCCATTATTGTGCGCAGCTCGAGTCTGTTGGAAGATAGATTCGGCGCTGTTTTTTCCGGTAAATACAAGAGCCTCTTTTTGGCCAACCAGGGCAGCAAGGAGGATCGGTTGAATGCCCTGCTCGATGCTGTTGCCGAGGTATATGCCTCAACCTTTGCCCCTGACCCTATTGAATATCGGACAGTACGGGGGTTGATTGATTTCAACGAAGAAATGGGGATTATGATCCAGGAGGTAGTGGGAACTAAAGTTGGCAGATATTTCTTCCCTGTTTTTGCCGGAGTTGCCTTTAGCAAGAATGATTTTTTCTGGTCATCCCGGGTAAAGAAAGAGGATGGCCTGATCCGCATGGTGCCCGGTCTCGGTACACGGGCGGTTGACCGTGTAACCGATGATTATCCGGTGTTGATTGCTCCGGGTATGCCGGACTTGAGGGTAAACGTTTCTCCCGGTGAAGTACTGCGCTATTCGGCTAAGAGAATCGATGTTATAAACCTTGAGGATAATTCATTTGAAACAGTTGAGATTGCCGAATTATTAAAAGAGTTCGGGTCTGAAATACCGGGGATCCAGCATATCGTATCCACCTATATTGAAGGCCATATCGAGAATCCCACTTCCAAATTCAACATTAATTTTAACAGTGATGATCTGGTGGTCACTTTTCACGGCATTATCAAGCGCACTCCCTTTGTTGAGCAGATCGACGCACTGCTCAAGCTGCTCGAGGACAAGATGGGAACAGCCGTGGATATTGAATTTGCCCATAACGGTGAGAGTCTTTACCTATTACAGTGCCGGCCGCAGAGCTATTCAAAGGATGTCTCTGCTCCGCCCATCCCCAAAGATCTGCCTGAGGAAAAAATAATCTTTTCTGCAAGGAAGTTTGTGACCAATGGGATTGTGCCCAATATTACCCACATTGTTTTTATTGATAGTAATGCTTACAGCAGGCTGCGGAGCCTGGAGGATCTTAAGAAGGTTGGCAGGTCAGTGGGCAAGCTCAATAAGATCCTGCCCAAGCGCCAGTTTATTTTAATGGGTCCGGGACGCTGGGGCAGCCGGGGTGATATCAAGTTGGGGGTTAATGTAACCTATGCGGATATCAATAATACGGCTATGCTCATAGAGATTGCCTGTAAAAAGGGAAATTACACCCCCGAACTCTCTTTCGGCACTCACTTCTTCCAGGATCTGGTGGAAGCCTCAATCCGGTATCTGCCCCTTTATCCGGATGAAGAGGGTGTAATCTTCAATTCAAGGTTTTTATTGGGAACAGATAATATCCTGGCCGATCTGCTGCCTGAGTATTCAGAATTAAGCGATACAGTCAGGGTAATTGATGTGAATAAATCCATGGAGGGATTTACCCTGCAGATCCTGATGAATGGTGATCTCGAAGAAGCAGTGGGTTTTCTTTCAGATTCCAGCCTGGATATGGAAATATCCATTGAGCCTGCTGAAATAGAGAAAAGACCGAAAGCTCAGGTGAATAGCTATTGGCGCTGGCGGCTGCATATGGCGGAGCTTATCGCTTCCCGGCTGGATGGCCGCCGTTTTGGGGTAAAAGGTTTTTATCTGCTGGGCAGCACTAAAAATGCCACTGCCGGTGCAGCCAGTGATATAGATATTCTGGTTCACTTCCATGGCACGGAAAAACAGAGGAAAGAGCTCTGTCTCTGGCTGGAGGGCTGGAGCCTCTCTTTAGCTGAAATGAATTATCTGCGTACGGGATACAGTACCGACGCTCTTTTGGATGTACATATTATTACAGATGAAGATGTAGCTAATAAGACAAGCTATGCAGTTAAAGTCGGGGCGGTAACTGACGCTGCCAGGCCTCTGCCCTTAAAGAGCGCTATCTAATCAACTCCCTCTCTGCAGTTTTCGGATTGTGGGGGTTAAAACGGACAAGCGCCAGTTCCGGTCCGTCATGGGCTGCTGAAAAAGCTCGGGTGCGCCCGATTTTATCCTGCCAGCTGCCGGTGAAGCGGGCAGATTCATGGGCATGGCCGTGAAGGGTAATTAAGGGCTGGCGTTCTTCAATAAACCTTCTCACCGCTATACTTCCTATATGAACATCCATGGGAACGTGGCCTATCATCCTGTCATGCGGAGCCACGCGGTCGAGGTTGGTTTTATAGGGAGGCGTATGGAAAAGAAGGATTGCATTGGTCAGCTCGCTCCTTCCGCATAATTTTTTCAGATCTTCGGCAATTGTGGCGTATTTCAGTTGATCTTCCGCAACAGGCAGGGAGAGAATGCCCTCTTCAGGGGCTATGCACCCCGGATCCACGTAGTGTGAAACATCGTAGCGTTCCCAGTCTTTTAAGCGGAAAGGTGTAGGGGGGACATAGGCGTAGCCGAAGATCAGAAAATTCCGCCAGTCTGCTTTGCGGTTGTGCATGTAATGCCACACCCCTTTTGCTGCTGCATCCAGGATTGGAGCTTCCTGTGTTCGCGCATCATCATTGCCCAGGATCAGGAAAACCTCCGGGTACCGCTCCCCCAGATATTCTTTTAATCTAGAAAATTCAGGGACCAGGAAGGCAGTTATAAAATTGCTGTGATCTATGGCCGCCCTGGTTCCGCTGCTGCCTCTGCTACCGCCGCCGCCGCTGCCACCCGGGGGAAGCAGGTCCCCGCCCAGGAATAGAGCGGCAGGCTTTTCATTGGCCACAGCAGAAAAGAGTTTTTCGTATTTATACCGATGGCCGTGAAGATCGGAAACGAAAAAGCAGGTGGCGGAGCCGGCAGGTGATTGGGCAGCGATCACTCTATATTCCAAAAATCATATGATTTTATATTCTTTTATTGGTGGCAACCTTCTGCATTGGACGAATCAGTGCTTCTCTGTCGCGCATTCTTCCAGAACTCTTCGTGAGAAACAGCATTTCCAACTCCGATGCTCTTTCGAGACTTGTTGAGTAAAGCTTGAAAGCGCGGTGACCGCGACAAAAGGATACGTTCCAGGTCGTCATCGTCAACTGGAGCGAGTATCACGGCTACAGCTTTTCCGTTGCGAGTGATTACTACAGGGCCGGACTCCTCAGCCTCCTTCACATACGTGCTGAGTTTGGTTTTAACCTCGGCTAAAGATGCAACTCTCATGGAATAAACTCCTCTCCGGCAATTAACAGTCGGTTTTTGTCCTTGATGCCGATCGCCAGTATCCAGACCGTTCTATTTTCCGCAGCAACCTCGTAGAACACGCGGAATCGGTTGTTTGGACCGAAGCGCAATTCCCACGTTGAGCCGAACGGTCCTGGTAGCTCTTCAAGTGGTTTTCTGTTCCGCGTCTGCCTGTCCGGCGTGATGTTCAGCTGCTCCTCGATGGTCTTCTTTATGAGGCGGTGGTATCTACGCCCGATGGTGTCGATGTGTTCGTAAATATCTCGGGCATAGACAACGGTGTACTTGGCTCGGCGCCTCATTGACCATAATTATAGTCATGATTAAGCGATTGTCAAGCCCCGAACTCCCCGTACAATTTTTTACCACCAGGTCGTTTTCTCGGACCGAAAAGGTTGGTCATACTGCTGCCCAACATATTTAATATGGAGTCAACTACCCGCCATTCTGACTATGCCGTTATTCCAGGGAGATCAGCTTTTGCCTCCATCGGTGGATTTATGCACATCGGTTATATCGAGAATGCCCCTCGGGAGGGTACCCTCTTTTTGCCCATAGCAGTACCATACCGGCATGTTTCATCTTTGATCGCCCACAGGACTTCCTTTGTTCGCGGATGTAATTCGTAGATGCCCGCAGGGTGATGCGCTGGGAATTAGATGGAGTCAACCGCCCGCCATCATATAATTTTAACTCAATCATTTTGATATCTTTCTTCGAAAGACACCGGATTTGAATGAACCGAAATAGAGCGTAGAACCATCGGCGGACAGGGCTAAACAGCGTGTGACATTGTTGCCATTTGTTGCCGGCACAGGATTGACCATGCCCTCATTCCAGGAAGACCAGCTTTTACCTCCGTCCCTGCTTATCATAACACCCTCTCTCTCTGCCGCCAGGTAAAGAATATTCTGATCATATTTATCGACAATTATTTCATAGAATTCCTGGTCCCTGGAGAGACCATTCATAATCTCTTTCCAGTACAATCCCCCAT
>DRHE01000024.1 GCA_011049745.1 Spirochaetales bacterium
ATTGTTTGCTCTGACTCCTCCAATTTATCAGCGAAACAGAAGATGTTCATAATCGGCCGCCAGTTCTTTGTGCCCTGGACTATTTTTTTCATCCGGTGGAATCCCCAATTCATAACAGAAAAGAGAACTCCCCACCAGACACCCTCAAGTTTATTCTGTGACTTATACTTAAAAAGCAGCATAAAAATCAGCATCTGGGAAACAATAACCCCGACCCCGACCCAGACATTAAAAAAAGAAATTGCCACCATGCAGGTAACAAAACCGTAGAGCGAAATACTCCAATGACCCCTGGATGTTGGACGGAAGCTGGGGTTACCGCTGATCCTTTCGAGAAATCCAGCTAAGTTAACCCATCCGTAGACTACTAAGAAACAGATACCTACCACCATCGAGGCCTGGGTTACATCTCCCGACCAGATTACCGGCAGTATTATCAGGAAAGTCAGAACCGTGGCCCATCTTGGTTCCTTTCCCTTTCCGGAGAAATCCCTTTTCAAAAAATTGAATAGCCTGGGCAGGATCCTGTCTTTTGCCATGGCCTGTGCTGTTCTTGGTGCAGTCATAAAGTAGGAAAGCGCTGATGAACCGGTTGCCACCAGGATACCTGTGAGTATTAAATAGGGAATAAAAGGTGCCTGGGCAAAAATTGTTGAAGCTGTGGGAATCTGTCCGCCTTCTGAGGTTGAGAGAAGTTCGGGCTGAATCAATGAATAGACAACGGTTATGCCAATATAAACCAGTGAAGTAATACCTATTGCCATGAAAGTTCCCTTTGGCAGTGAGCTTTTAGGGTCTTTCAAGCTGCCGCTCATACCTACTCCGGCGTCAATCCCGGTAACCGCCGGGAAGAAAGCGGCAAAAGCGGCCCAGAAGCCCATACTTAAGCCGGAACCCCTCAGATTCACCGAGCCGGAAAATAAGGGCAGATTATTACTGGTTAAGTTCAAAGCCGGAGCAATAAAGATTGAGCTCACCGAAACAATCAGCACAACAAATATCACCATTTGTATTTTCACAATGAAATTGGCCCCTGCGATCCCTGTTAGAAAGGCAATTAAAGCTATGAATGTAGCTATTATCTGCTTCTGAACCAGAGGATCAAAAGAACCAATAGCAGAATTAATAAAAGCAACCCTCTGCAGTATTTCCTGCAAAGGTTCGGCAAAACCGATTGCATAGAAGCCGATTGAAGCGGTTTGCGCTAAGAAGAGCTGAATACCTATTGAGCCCCCGAAAGCCCTACCCAGAGACCTCCTGGACACGGCATACATTCCCCCCGCCCCTATCCGTTCAATATTGGTGGCACTGTCCGCAATGGAAAAGGCTGTTGCCAGGGTAACTGTATTGGAAAATACCACAATAGCCAGCATTTTCCACAGACCCATTACCCCGGTGAGCATGGGCAGAATCAAGAATAGAACGGCGCCGAGAATAGCTTCAAAGGAGGGTACAAAAACCCCTGAAAAGGTGTTAAATTGCTTCATATAATAACCCGGTTTAAAATATTTGAGCTACCCGGCTTTAAGCCGACGGCAGGCTATAGAAGCATACAGTTCAGCCAAATGGAAAGTCAATACGATGAAGAGCTATTTCCTGCCGAAACATTACTCTAATTGAGTGGGTTGCAGATTGAAATATTTCCATTCAACCCTAATTCAGGGTTATGCTTTTCAGGCTCTCCAGGATCGGCTGCCGGTATTTTGCATAAATTGTATGCTCTCCCCCTGCTTCAGCAATTGTGATCCGCTTATCGAAAATAATGATCGCAGTAAGATAAATAAAATCTTCATTGCCGTAGCGAACGCCCCACTCATAGAGCACTCCCCGTTGATTGCCCGCAGTAAATTCTTCACCATCTTTGGTAAGGAGATACCCTTCCTTTGCCAATTGGTTCTTCAGGGCCTTACTCCAGAAATCAAGATCCTTTTCCGGATAGTTATCCACACTGCGCACCCGGTAGAGCATACCCTCGGGACTGATCGCACGGTACTCAGTTTTTTTGACTGTTTCAGCAAATCCTGCAGGTTTCTTTACTTCTAAATTTGCACATGAAAATAATGAGAGACTGATTAGAAGTATCAGCACTATCAGCCCCGGCACATTCGTATATATCCCCTTAGCCATTAAAAACCTTCCTGCATTAGCTTGTAAAAATCAATTGTATTTATCCAGTCAAAGGAGGATGGTATATCCTGGGGTAGGGACTGTTCCCTGAAACTTAAATATATTTCCCCCCGGGCCAGCCGCCGGTCGGTATTCAGCTTGCGCAAGGTTCCTTTAAGACTTTCTATTTCCTGGAGCAGTGCATTAACCTCCCGCTCAATTGCCAGGGTGCCTGCTACATCCGCCCGGTCAATAAAGGATAAATTTTTCTTCAGTATTGATTCCCTGCTGCGAATACCCGATTGCAGGCCCAGGATTTGCTCTCTAAGGTCTACAGCTCCAGGTGTTATCTCAATTATCCTTTCTGAAATATCAGCAAACAGCTCACGCAGACCTTTAATCTCATTGAAAGGGAAGCGAATCACTACCTGATTTTCAGATTTAAGCAGAAAATAGCCTCCCTTTGACTCGGCCCACCGTGATATCAGGTCACCGCTCTCTGCCGGATCAGCAACCAGCAGGGTTGCCCGTAAATGGTGGTACAGGAAATTATCCGCCTCTTCAGCCGGTAGGATTGAACCGGGAACAATGTTTATCAACAATATGCAAAGCAGCAATTTCATTATTATTACCTTAATCCGAATCCGGCAAATGCCTCTTTTATCACATCAATATTCTCCTTGAATATAGCTTCATCGGGGAAGAAGACCTCAATTACAAAGAGAGTCTCCTGCTCTACAGCCACACCAACCAGATAATAGAAAGGTTTTCTGTCCTTACTGAGGAACAAAACAGCTTGAACATCTTCAAATTCCAATTCCTCAGTTTCCCGGTAAAATTTACCCAGGTGAAAGGAAAGAGCATTCTGCCAGAATAAAGAATCACCTTCAGGCTGATTTTCAGTACTGCTCACACGCACCCTGATCCCGTCCGGGCTTTCAGCGCGAAAAATGCGCTCACCTGTAAAAACAGCAAAATCATCACTCAACTCAAAATCTATCTTGCCTTTAAGCTCGCCAAGGCTCGGGTAGAGGGGCCGGAGGTTTGCGATCCAGTAAAAAGGAATACTCTGCCGGTCCTGCTCCTCAACAGGGAGCCTGGGAACCAGCTCAATTGTTATACGCGAGAAAGCGATCTGCCTCTCTAAGAGTTCCAGGGTAAGTTTTATCCGTTCTATCTCTTCAGTGAGTCTCTTGATCTCTCTTAAGATACTGAGCCGCTCTTTAACATCATCAGTTTTCTCTAACAGGACATATAGCCTTGTCCGGGTTTTTTCCGCAATTTCCAGTCTGACGGCGAGATCTCGGAAATATTCGGTGACATCATAGGTCTCAATTGATTTATTGATTATCTCGCCGAGTTTGAGAATGGCGCTGAAAATGATGTCAAAACTCTCAGCAGGAATACGGATAATAATGGTGCTCTCATAAACCGATTCAACATAGCCGCCGCTTTCTTCAGCAATACGAGATATATTCTCCTTCTGTTCTTCAACATCATCTACCATTAAACGGGAATAGCCTGAGTAAATACGTTTTCGCTGCTCGGCTTTTTCCGGAGGAGAAGCGCCCGGAGAAACCTCTGCGGGAGTAGAATCCGGCATCTCAGCGCCGGAAGAATCCAATGACCTGCCGGGGGCAGCTGATTTTGCCATTTCCGGCGCCGCAGGCACTTCTTTGCTATAGACACCTTCCCTTTTATATTCCTCGACTCCCTTTGTCCCGCCACAGCCGAACAACAGGAGGAATAAGAGTAGGAAAGGTAGATATCTAAATTGGGAAAGCTTCATTATTTTATAGTATAGAGCTTTACTAACATTCTGCAAGCAGATTCTAACCAGGGCTCAGAATCCGTCGAACGTGAACCGTTTATGGAAAAATAGACTTCAATTTCCCGGTCTTTTCCTGTAGTATCCGCCATAAGGAGTTTAATTTTGGCGCTGAAATATAAATGCCTGATCCTTGATCATGACGATACCGCTGTTGACAGTACCTCCCTTATCCATCACCCGGCTCATCTTGAGGCCATGAAAATACTGCGGCCCGGTCTGGCGCCGCTGAATTTAAAAGGCTGGTTCCTGAAGAATTTTGATCCGGGGATCATGCCCTATCTGACGGAAGAGCTTAACCTAACCCGCAGTGAACTGGAGGAGGAGTTCAATATCTGGAGGTCCTTTACTTCAAGCCGCATCCCTCATTTCTATCCCGGTTTCCTGGAGGTGCTGCAACGCTATCGGGAAAAGGGCGGACTGTTAGCTGTTGTTTCCCATTCCCAGGAAGATCTTATAAGACGTGATTACAAATACAATTCTGCGTCAGCCCCGTTGATGCCCGATATTATCTACGGCTGGGTTGATGATCACAGCAAGAGGAAACCCAGTCCCTGGCCTGTACATCAGATCCTTGATAAATTCCAACTGCGCCCGGAAGAGGTCCTGATTATCGATGATCTCAAACCGGGTGTGCAGATGTCCAGGGCTGTCGGAGCGGCTGTCGCAGCCGCAGGTTGGGGCCATGACATTACCGAGATTCGAGAATATATGACTGAGAATTGTCTGGCATATTTTAAAACTGTTGAGGATTTCGCAGCTTTTATCTTTGAGTCCTGATCCCTATTTAAGCGCTAAAGCAATTCCAGTGACTTTAGAACTGCTTTCACCTGATTGTAAAGGGAATTTGCTAAACCCCTTTTGTCAGTCTGTGCCATAGGCGTACCAGATTTTTCTTTTCAGTCGGGCTTTTAGGGCAATAATCAGATACTAAAATTAGCTTTACACTATATTTCCTGCAATAATAAGCCATTCTTTCTAAATAGCCGTGGCCATCTTCATTCTCTTCCATAGCCAGTGCGCCGAAATAGACCGTGCCCGTTCTACCAAGGATTGAAAACAACTCATCGAGATCATAAGCTTCCGGATTCCCAAGATTGAGAGTAGATATTTCCCGCAACTCACAAATCATTTTAAGAAAAGTGTCATGCTTACCGCAGTAGTGCATGAATCCTCTGTTAAATGGTTTAATGGCTTTAATGATGTATGGCAGGCAAAACTCCCGGATCATCTCTTCCGAGATCAGGGTGCAGCTGTCCTCCGAGATACGCGCTCCGGTATCCGGGAACCACACACCGGCGGGCATGCCGTGACCGTGAACCATCGAACCCGGTGATTCTCCTAATAATTCCTTGAAGAGACAAGTTGCACTTAGAAATAGCTCAAGACTCTTATGCTGAATTTGGTGAACCTGCCCTGCCCGGTCGCTGAGCATAATAAAAATATCAGTCCCTATGAGAATGTGGGAGAGGTCAAAAATACCCTGAGTATCCGGTACATAGGGATAGATTTCAGGGTTTATGAGATTTTTTCTCTGTCTCTTTTGAAAGAGGGTATAAAACTCTTTGGCAGCGAGCACTTCATTATTATTGATATCTTTCCTGGTAATTTGCTCCTTCATGTCAAGGAATTCTTCAGCAGATAGATGATTCTTGATCCAGGGATGTAGATCGGGCTGTACGACGATCTCTATGCCTAATCCACTGGGCAGCAGTGTCGTTCCGAGATCCGACCGGACAACAGGTATTCCGTCATCGATAAGGTCCATATGGGGTTCGACCTCTATAAGGCTTTCCGCCAAAAGCTTTTCAACATCCTCATGCTGCTCAACCAGATTATATTTTATATAAGTTTTGCCCTTTGCCAGATGAGGCCTTGTAAAGAGAATAGGAAAGGGTCCGTCACCCTGCCAAAAATCCTCAAAAAAATGGAATTTCTTTTTAAGCCCATCCAGTTTATCCACTATCATCTTTGCTGCTTAATATAGAATCAGTTAATTCTTTTACCTTTAGTATTAATTCGTCAGCAATTTTATGATGATAGCCATCAAAGTCCATTATCGGTTCTCGAACCATGGGGGTCGAGTAAATACCCTGTTGGCATAGCAATCGTTTGAAAAAGTGAATGGAAATATCCAGATGCTGATTGGAAAAGGCTAAAACAGGCAAAAGACGGTAAAAGAGTTTCTGCGCCAGCTCCCTTTTGCCGCTCTTATATAAGGAATATATTCTAGTATAAATTTCGTGCATGCCGGTAGGCATAAAAGCATGAACTCCTCTGTCCAGCGCCTCTATAATCTGCATAACCGCCCATCCTCCGGAAACATGAAGTTTTCCCTCTGTTGCCCCCAATACCTGGCTGTACTTAAAACCCGCAGGCGCCACCTCTATCTTAAGGCAGCGAAAAGGCTCAACCTCATAAAACAGTTTTTGTATTAGAGGCACAGGCACTCCATAGCCATGCAAATCCCAATCCTGGAGCATTAAAAAATTAGGCTTCAGATCTGCAATCCTATGAACTTCTAATTCATATTGGTATTCATTCTCATAGGGAATACTCACCAAAACGC
>DRHE01000025.1 GCA_011049745.1 Spirochaetales bacterium
GCAGCAGGCCCGGCCTCCTCAGCCGATAAGCTTCCGAAAGAAAGAACCAGGAAAATAAAAAGCATGACCAGTAAAATATTGTTATTTCTTTTCATAATATTACTATTCTATAATAAAAGTTCTAAAAAAGCAATTTGCAGCCTGGCAACACCGGTCATTTGGATAACTCCGTTATTCTGGCGGAAAACCAGTTCGATTGGCTGATAATGAGTGTTTCTCCGGAGGACATCGTTGGAAAGAGATTCCCCGGCGGTAAGGGATATTTCATTGTCGCAGCCTCGAGATTGAACTCGAAATCACACAAGCATAAAGGACTGCAGCTGAAGAAAATTTAAGGGGCTTTTAGTAATGAAATCGGGAAACAGTTATTAATTCTCCTGAAAAGAATTTAGAAAATTATACCCGCTTTCGAATAGATTCACAGAGAGTCCTTCATTGGCAATTAGATTGTGAGCTTTTGTATCAAAAGTCAGCCACAACCCTTCCAGTTCTTCCGCAAGGGCGACATAGACAGCATCGTAACCTGTTAATCCGGTCTTTATAAATCTATGAGCCCTGGTGTAAATATTATCTGTCATTGGATAGCGTAGAATCCCCATGTGGAGAATACGATTAATATCCTCCTTGTAAATAAGCTGTGCATCTGGATGATGCCGATAAAGGACTGATAGTATTTCGTAGGTGAAAAGCTCGGGAACAGCGAAGCACTCCGGTTCTTTTATCAGTTTCTTAAGTACCAGATCGGCATTACTATGTTCATTATCTTTGATAAACCACCGTGCTGCTACAGACGCATCTAAAACATACCTCAATCTTTATAACCTCGTAATTCACGAAGAGTCTGAACTGAATCCTGATTGATAAGTGATGGGAGTACATGGCTTTTTATTTGTGTAAAAAAACGATCTCTTTCTTCGTTTGCCTGTTTGTCGAGAAAACGGGTCTGGAAATCCTCATATCGGATGAGTACAGCCCTAATTTTCCTCGCCTTTGTTATAAGGATCGGTTCTTTACCGTTGTCCAGCATCTCCAGTACTTCTCCAAAATGGTTTCTAATCTTTAATGCATTCACTGTATTCATATAAACAAACTATACACTAGAAGTGCAGATGTCAAGTGTATAGTAATTTAAGGATAGCCGGGTAAAAGCAACGGAGAATATCTATAGCAATGGAGGGGTGGCTGGAAGGGAGGTGTTTCAGAGTACCGCACACTGTTTTTTGCCCTTTCCTCCGGTGGACTCCAAACCCTGGCCGACCTTCCCGGTCAGATGATCGCTTTTGAGGAACCTCATTCCACCTCAGGCTATGTGCTTCCCCTCGCTTATCTGATAGAACAAGGCCTGAATCCCGTAGAGAAATCAAAGTCTTCTCTCCCGGTATCAGAGGATGAAGCCGGATACGTTTTTGCAGGTGAGGACCAGAATATTGTCCAGTGGGTGCTCAGCGGTAAGGTGGCTGCAGGCGTTCTTGATAATGAAAGTTTTGATAAGCTTCCCGAAGATACCCGATCAGCTCTGAATATACTGGGAGAGACGGAGATTGTTGCCCGCAATGTAGTGGTTGTCCCCCCTGGTATGGATCCACTGCTTATTCAGGCAATCAAAGGCCTGCTTTTAGCATTAGATGAGACTGAAGAGGGCCGGGCTGTGCTTGAAAAGTTTAAGACATCTCAATTTGATGAATTTCCGGGTGGAGAAGAATCAGCCCTGACAAGGATGCGGGAGTTGTACAGATTGGTTGAGGCCGGTAATGAAAGATGATGAAAAGATCTCTTCCAAATAAGAAAAGATGGCCGTCATTTATCAAGCTTACCCTGATCATAACTCTTATAGTCATCATTACTGCTATGTGTGTCACCTATCTATCCATCATTCGGGAACAAAAAACTTTTAAAAAAGAGCTTCAGCAGCAAGCCGGTCTGCTGATCGATACTCTTGAGGCAGTTCTATCCGATCCGCTCTACCACCTGGATGTGAACTTTATGTCCGATATGATGGAGGTCCTGGGGGAGGATAGAAAGATTTTAATCTCGGGGCGTGTTTACGATGCCGACGGCCGGATTATTGCTGATGCGTATTCTGAGAGAATAACTTATAAGATGGATATCGATCCCGTCGGCAGACAATTGATAGAAAGCGGCACACGAGTGTATGAGTGGCATGCGGACCAGCTGATAGTAGGACAGCCGGTTATTGTCGGGCATCAGTGCCTCGGGGCGATAAGCGTAGGCTTGCCTACAGCACCGCTGAAAACAAAAATAAGCGCTATGCGCAATCAAGGCATTAGTATAGCAGCCGGTGCTATTATTATAGGAATCCTGACAGCTCTCCTGTTCAGCCGCTCAATCACGGAACCGCTGAAGGAGATGGTGAGAATCACCAAGCGTGTTGCCACAGGTGATCTAAACCAGAACATTCCCATCCGCGACCATGATGAACTGAATGTACTGGCAGGTTCATTTAACAATATGATCACCAAACTTAAAAATGCACATAATATGTTAGAACAGCAGGTTCAGGAAAGAACCGCTGATCTGGTAGAAGCGAACAGGCAGCTGAAACACGAGATTGCTGACCATAAAGGTACAATGAAAAAATTAAGGGAGTCAAAAGCTGAGGCGGAAGCAGCCAACATTGCCAAGAGTGAGTTCCTGGCAAACATGAGCCATGAATTGAGAACCCCCCTCAATCACATCATCGGATTCACCGAGCTGCTTTTAGAAAGATATTTCGGGGAGCTGACTGAGAAGCAGGAAAAAAATATGGGCCATGTACTGCAGAGCAGCAGGCATCTTCTTTCCTTGATCAACGATATCCTGGATCTTTCAAAAGTTGAGGCCGGAAGACTGGAACTGGATGTTTCCGACGTTAATCTGAAACCGCTTTTAGAAAACAGTATAATTATGGTGAAAGAAAAAGCGATGAAACACAACATAGGACTGACTGCACTTTTGGAAGGGCTTCCTGAGAAAGTAGGAGCAGATAAAAAAATGTTGAAACAGATTATCTATAATATTCTTTCAAATGCCGTGAAATTTACACCTGACAGCGGAAAGGTAGTTTTACGAGCACGGTTGTACGACATTTCCGGAGAAAATGAGAAGAAACCTGCTTTGGAGATCAGTGTAAGTGATACAGGCATAGGTGTCGAACAGGAGGATATCGAGCGTATCTTTAATCCTTTTGAGC
>DRHE01000026.1 GCA_011049745.1 Spirochaetales bacterium
CACTGCGCGAACGTTTCGGGGAAGATCCTCGATGAAGCATTACTTTAGTTACACGCCCGGCGAACTCCGGTTCCTCGGGAATGCCTCCTGACAATTCTTTACCGCACCGAGAGTGAAGGCACTACGCCTTGATTACCTCTAAAAACGGCTCATAGATCTTTTCAGCGCCCAACTTCAGTCAATTTACTCTTTTTTTGCTCGTTTTTAATGCGGCTCATAACCATGTTAATTGTTTGGCATGTCTTTTGCATTAATCTTAATGGAATCTTAATGGAGGCAAATCGTGTTTGATACCATCTTCGCTTGCTACCTTGTTTCGATCAAGCTTGAAAAAGAGTACCGGGATTGTGCCTACTGGATTATGAACCAGGCGAAACCCGCCGGCTTTCTGGGGATGAGTGTTGTAGAGATAGCAGAGGCTTCAAGCTTTTCTGAGGTTATGGTACTGTTGACTCTCAAGGCAATGGAGGCTACAGAGCCGGTGGCCCTGGTCAGGGGTGAAGAAGGAAATTTTGTCTTTGATTATCCGCCAAAGGCTGTCAGCTATGTCAGGCATTTTGTGAACGCCCTGAGCAATGCCCGGGAGTTCCTTACTAATGACTGTTTATAGGAAAAGGTAGAAAATATTGGGAATACTGATATTTGATTTTGTTGCCGCAGTATTGTGGATATTTTTCCTTACCCGCCTGGATCCTAACCGAAAAGACAAGAAGAGTGTTTCCAGGCTCATTAAATTTTTCCTGGCCGGGCTTTTGAGTGTAATCCCGACACTGCTTCTCTATGAGATTTTGATCTTTGATTACATTGATAGTGGATCATGGGTACTTTATTCTATAATTGAGGAATTCCTCATTGTTGGACCTGTTGAGGAGTTTTCCAAGTTTATCATTTTTTTCCTTTTCAGCCGCAAACTAAAATCCACCAGGGAACCTATAGACGTTATTCTGCAGGCAGGCGCGGTTGCTCTTGCCTTTGCCACTGTGGAAAATATCTTCTATGGCACTTTTGTCCACCCGGATATACTATTTTTCCGCTGGCTCTTTTGTGCAACAGGTCACCTGGCCTACTCCAGCATCTGGGCTTTCTACTGCATTGCCGTGTACTATGGAAACAATAGCAACAAAAGCCGGCATAATTATCTGCTTATTATTTTCTCTATCTTTCCTGCGGCTTTTCTGCACGGCTTGTACAACTTTATGCTCGATATGGGGCTGCCTTTGGGAGCCTTGCTGGTGTCTGCTATTGCTCTTTCCCTGGCGTATTGCATATATAGGATTCTGCTTAAAACCTCACCCTACAGGCTGTTCACGCCGGCAGAATACAAACAGGCAATTCCGGTTATGCTTCAGGGATTAAAGCGGAATCCGGGAAGCGTGGTGCTTAACAGAAGGCTGGCGCTCTTTTATCTGCATACCGGCGACTACCGGAAGTCCCTTAAGCATCTGGAACGCTGCCGGAAGATCAGTCCGAACAACGCTTACGTGAAAAGCATAAAAGCAGTGGCGCTGATAATGGACGGGAAAATTGAACGGGGAGAAAATCTGCTTAGCCGGTCTTTCCGGCGAATGGACTCCCCGGCTCGCTGGATTTTCAAGCGCAACATCAAAAGAATGCTCAGTGATACCACCGATGGCAGCCCGCAGATGAAAGCGGAGCAGAGGTACAACCGCTTCTTTGTGGATCACTTTTTCAGTTATGATACCGCTTTGAGTACAGCTTCGATAAATGAAAATTAGCGATAATTAATAATACAATAGGTGATAGTATTTATAGACATAAACAGCTATTCAAGGAGAGTATATGATAGATCTTGTTTGGCAATTTTATGATAAAATGCTATAAAGAGGATGAAGTGGTGCTTTAAGGCCCAGATTGAAGACAGGTAAGATAATAATGCCTCAGACCGAATATAAAACCATTGAAAAGATAACTCAAATCCGGGTCCTGGTTGCTTTCCTGGGTGAAAAGGAACAATACAACTGGTGGGACACTTCCTTTCTCGGGAAAATCGGCCTTGAATACCTTAAGCTCAATTTCCCCAGAACTGCTTTCCTGGCAGGCGTAACTTCAGTTTCAGAAGCAGCCAGGAGGCTTCACGATGAGCGCATAGGAAAGGGGATAGTATATCACCTATTCCGCCTTCCTTTCAATATTGAAGAGCGGATTCATGAAATCCTTCGGGATATGAAGGATGAAAAGGCGAATCAACTAATAGCAGATAAAGAAGACTCCCTGGAACTACTTAAGGTATTTATTGACAGCGCCGTTGATGCACCGGAAGGGCCTGTGCAGATCGGGACTACACCTAAGATTATCAGCGAGTTTTCAGTGCGAGAGCTGGCCAAACACTATGCTAATGCTTTTCAAGAAGATAAAAGAACCTTTCCTTATTTTAGTGATAATAGAAACGAGAATAAACAATCATGAGCAGTACATACACAACAGGTCTAATAAAAGGTTCCGGCCTGATTGATGAAACCCTCTCGCTTCTTGATCTGTGGGAACCGCAAACAGACGGTCGGAAGCTGGCAGACCTGGCGGTTGCAAAAAACGTCATTTCCAAAGCAACGGCCAAAAGAACGAAGGACATTGTGCGGGAGTTTTCGTACCGCTATTTAGTAGGCAGTGGTACGGCAGCCCCATATTTAAAAACGCTCGTTCAATCCAGTGTATCTTTGAACCGGTTAAAACAGATTCTTATAATATACACATCAAGAGCGCATCCCATACTCTATGATTTCATCTTCCATGTTTATTGGGACAGGGTGAGAAACAACTGCGAGTATCTGGAAAACCGAGACGCCCAAAGGTTTCTGCATCAGGCGCTGTTAAATGGAAATATTGATAACCGATGGACAGATGAAGTCATTAAAAAGATCTCAACCAGGCTGTTAACATGCCTGCGAGACTTCGACTACATTTCCGCCGACACGACTCTAAAGAGAAGAATAGTGCCCTATTCTATCTTGCCCCTTACAGCGATGTTTCTATCCCATGAAATCCATTTTTCGGGTTTCAGCGACAACAGTATCCTGGAAAGCCCGGACTGGGCCCTGTTCGGTATCTTTGGCAAAGCTGATGTTGTCAACGTGTTGAAACAGGCTTCGAGAGACGAAGTGTTTATTCTGCAATATTCAGGAGATCTTTTACGTATATCCTGGAAGTACAATACTATGGAGGAATTGCTTCATGCCTTCACTCGAAGAGAGCTTTGAAGAGCTTAAGCGCCAGATAAAGTATGCGCGCAGGCTGAGCAACACCGGAGACGACCCTGTATATTACCTTATCTTTCGGCCAGGCGAGATGATGAGAGTAAAGCAGCAGATGAAAGTCTGGACAGCGCGGCTGAAAAAAGAAGGATGGGACGTTCATACCCTTTCGCTGGCAGAAGTTGTTAACTCATTCCTGAGAAGCGCTCCTTTGAGAGAGTTCTGGCTCGAAGCGGAAAAAGAGAATCCCCTCGATTTTGAATCAATAAACACAACACTGCGTGAGGCGCTGCTCTATGATGATGTAATAACAGAAAGTGTACTTGAAAAGTTGAAGGAACTCGGCGGTAGAGCACAGACCGTTTTGCTCATTACGGACATAGAAGCCCTCCATCCATACATGCGCGTCGGCGCTATTGAGCAGAAACTCCAGGGCAAAGTGAGTTTGCCCACCGTGATCCTGTACCCGGGTATCAGGACCGGGAAATCCAGCTTAAAATTCTTAGGAATCTATCCTGAAGACGGTAATTACCGATCTATACATATCGGGGGATAAAGAGGGAAGAAACATGGAAAGAATAAGAGATTTGTTCAGTAAAACAAAGAAGATCGACCGCAGGATAGAAAAGGTAATCACCTACAGCACTACGGATGAGGAACAGCTGAAACAGGAAATTACCGAATATGTAGCCACCGAGAACCTGGAAAGGCAATTTGAATACCTGCTCGATCAACTTGACAGCGGGATAACCGGGAGCGGCATCTATGATATAGGGGTCTGGGTGTCCGGTTTCTACGGGTCAGGCAAGAGTTCTTTTACAAAATACCTGGGATTTGCCCTGGATCCGAACAAAAAGATAGAGGGTAAAGAGTTCTTGTACTGGTTGCAGGACCAGTTTCCGTCACATCCGCTTCGTCAGCGCTTGAGTACTGTGGCAAAAACCCATCCTGTTGCGGTCATTATGCTGGACCTTGCCAGCGAACAGCTTGCCGGCGCCGCCATGGCGGAAATCTCCAGCGTTCTCTATTCAAAGGTTATGCAATGGGCGGGCTATTCCAAGGACAGAAAAGTGGCCTATTTGGAGCTTATGCTTGAGCGAGACGGGAGAAAAGATGCGTTCACAAAAAGGATAAAGGAACTTGGCAGAGGTGAGAGCTGGGAGCGGATTAGAGAGCAGCCACTCCTGGTAAAGACCTTCGCCTCCCAATTGGCCGCTGAGTTTTATCCGGAGCTCTGGCCCGATGCCCAATCATTCAATACAGTAAAGATCGACGAAGCGGTAATGGAGAATGATCGGGTCAGGGAAATGCTTGATCTGGTGCGTCGGAAAAGTGGTCAGGATAATGTACTCTTCGTTATTGATGAGGTGGGACAATATGTGTCGGCTCGAGATGATCTAATCTTGAATCTGGATGGGCTGGCCAAGAACCTGAAAGAAATCGGAGGGGGAAAAGCCTGGTTGATTGCTACTGCCCAACAGACATTAACCGAAGACAGTCCTCATGCGCAGCTCAACACAGCCAAACTTTATAAATTGGCGGACAGGTTTCCAATAAAAATTGATCTTGAAGCCAGCGATATAAGAGAGATCTGCTATAAGAGATTGTTGAGTAAATCCAAAACGGGGGATGAGACTCTTGCGGGACTGTACGATAGGTACGGCGAAAAGTTGAAACATTTAACCAAACTGGAAAACACGAGGTACTATAAATCCGATCTGGATAAGAAAGCCTTTTGCCAACTTTACCCCTTCTTACCACAACACTTCGACATACTTCTTCAGCTCCTGGGCAGGCTGGCAAAGACCAGCGGCGGTATCGGACTCCGTTCGGCAATAAAGATAATTCAGGATATCCTGGTGGACAGGAGCGGTTTGAGGGAAGGCGATAAACTGCTGGCTGACCAAAAAGTCGGTAACCTGGCAACCACAGTAACCTTTTACGATACCCTGCGCCAGGACATTCAAAAATCATTCAGACACATAACAGAGGGAGTCGGCAAAGCCACGAAGGTTTTTGGGCCGGATTCGTTTCAGGAAAAAGCGGCCAAATCTGTTGCAGTTCTCCAGATATTGGAAGATTTTCCGGTTAGTAAAACAAATCTGTCAGCGCTCATGTACCCTGAGCTGGGTTCTGAAACATTGTTTGAGCAGGTCAAGAAAGCGGTTGATAATCTCATATCAGAGCCCTCTGTGCCCCTAAGCGAAATTGATGGAAGCCTGAGATTTATGAGCGAGGCGGTCAACGATTTGGAGAAAGAGCGTCAAAAGATTGTTCCTCTTGTATCAGACATACGGAGCATTCTTTATCGAACCTACCAGGATATTTTTAAATCCAGCCCTGCTGCGAGTCTGGAGAGTACTAAAAAAATCAACGCCGGTATGAAGTTCGCCTATTCCGAAAGAGACCAATCCTTTTTTGGAGACAAGGAAGAGATCCAATATGCAATCGTTTTGGTAGAAGAGAACGAGTATAAACGTATGCGTCAGGTCAAGGAGCAGGATTCTCGAGAAAACCAAAACAGTAACACCGTGTTTCTCATTGCCAGGAAAGATAAGGGGCTTGACGATCTGACTACAGAGCTCCACCGATCCCAAAAAATCTATAATGATAATCGTTCCAGGGAAAAGGACAGAGAAGTCTCCGATTATCTAACCGGGCAGCGCCAGCGGGCAATGAGCCTGGGCTATGAGCTTTCATCAAAATTGAGGAGCTTGCTTCAAAAAGGCTCTTTTGTTTTCAGAGGCCAGCCCGAAGCAACCGACAGTTTGGGAAGCGATATTATTGGCTCGGTGAAAGCACACCTGGCTAAAGCGGCGGCAGAGATCTTCGATAAATATAAATATGCCCCCGTACAGGTTGATTCGGTAACAGCAGAAAAATTTTTGAAAACAGATGATCTGTACAATATTGCCTCCAGGAACGACCCGCTCAACCTGGTAAAACGGGAAGGACCGAACGCGGACATAGACACCAGCCACCAGGCGCTGACTGAAATTATCAATTATCTTCAGCAGCACGCACCGGTAGACGGACGAAAACTGCTCGATCATTTTTCTGTTGTACCTTTCGGATGGTCCAAGGACACAACCAGGTACTGTGTGGCCGCCTTGCTCACAGCCGGGGAGCTCAAGCTAAAGATAAGCGGGCAGGACTTTGCTGGTCCGTCCCCGAATGCGATAGAGGGAATAAAAAATACCGTGAACTTCAATAAGGCTGGTATCTCCTTGAGAGGAGAGGATGACAGATCAACCAAAGAACAACGTTTAAAGGCCTGCGAACGACTAATTGCGCTAACAGGAGAAAAAGGTTTACCCCTGGAACAGGATATCAGCAAACAGGTGCTACGCCACTTTCCCGATATGCAGTCGGACTACAGTCAATTGGCTTTGAAACTTGAAAATCTGGAGCTCCCCGGTGTAGACCGTGCGCAGAGCTTGCATGAACGGATAACGGAGCTTCTGAAAGGTGATGCCTCTGATTCGGTTAAAATCCTGGGAGCGAAGGACTGCCCGCTGTACGATGACATTTTCTGGGCACGGGAGATCGTCAAGGCTTTTGACAACAGGATCGGGGACCTGATCAAATCCATACACGAACAGTTGAAAGAAATCCCGCAGTTGCCGGATACGGGGATTTTCTCAACTTTCAAGCAGAACACTCAAGCAGAGAGAGAAGAGCTTAAGGAATATCTGTCCCTGGAAAATTTCTACGAGCATTACTCAGACCTTCAGAAGGCAAATCGGAGTATAAAGAGCAAAACAAATGACGCCTTGAAACAGCTTCAATCGGAGATGGAGGAGAACCTGTTAAATGAACGGAAGCGGATTGAGAGCCTGCCTGAATGGAGTATTATTGGAGAAGATGAAAGGATCGCTTTTGGCGAGAGACTGGACAGGCTCGAAGTTACCTGCACCTCTGATTTACAGGGTATGAAAAAGTTAATTGGGGATGGACTGTATTTTTCAGGTGAGATGAGCTCCGTAGAGGGTGAGTTAAATCAGCGGGTGGGAGACATCCAGATCGGTGAGTTTACGGAAACAAAGGACTACACGTTCAGCTATCTCCCTGATGAGATAACTTCATTTCAAGAAATAGACGAAATAATCAAACATCTACAGGAACTGAAGAGTCTGCTTGCCAGGGGCGTTAAACTGAAAATTCGCTGGGGATCAGATGGATAAACAGGTAAGAAGCCGGCTTCAAAAACTCGTTTCCAACTGCCGCAGCCTGCTGGATAAGGAGTTTACAGCTCAACTGCAGATGATTTATGGGATGCAGCCCACCGGAAGGATTGATGAGCTTTCTACCCTTACCCACCTGGATAACGAGCAGTACCGTATAGCAACCCTGCTTCGCGACAGGGTGAATCACCTTTCCGGCTTATCGAGCTCTGGCAAAGAAGCATCAAGAGAAGCGGTGCAACGTCTTATCCGGGAACAGGCCTTTACCGTGCTTAACCGCTTTGCCGCACTAAAGATGTGTGAGGAACGGGAGATAACCCAGGAATGTGTCAAGAACGGCTACCAGTCCAAAGGGTTTCAGCTCTTTCTTGCCACATGTGGAAGCGGTATTGGGGATACCTGCCAGCGCTATGTTGTTTTCATAAAGAGCATTTTTGACGAACTGTCGCTTGATCTGGGCATACTTTTTGATCGTTTTTCTTCATTCGGCCTCCTGTTTCCCCGAGAAAATGCCATGGAAAAACTCTTTGCCGAACTTAATACCCCCGAGCTTTCTGATATCTGGAAAGAGGATGAAGCAATAGGCTGGGTTTACCAGTATTTCAACTCAAAAGAAGAACGGCAGGCCATGCGCAAAAGCTCTTCTGCGCCAAGGAACAGCAGGGAGCTGGCCGTGCGCAACCAGTTCTTTACTCCCCGGTATGTCGTCCAGTTTCTAACGGATAACACCCTTGGGCGGATATGGTATGAGATTACCAGGGGCGACACGGCGTTAAAAGAGCGGTGCGAGTATCTTGTGCGCCGGCCCCAGGAGGTGTTTCTTGCGGAGGGAGAGAATCCTCCGGACATGCCTGAAGAAGACCGAGATAAAAGCCAGGAAGAGCTTTTGAAGGAACCGGAGTACATCCCGTACAGAAAGATAAAAGTCCCTCGCGAGATCAGGATGCTGGACCCGGCCTGCGGTTCCATGCATTTTGGCCTCTACGCCTTTGACC